>CAMBJF010000043.1 GCA_945867875.1 uncultured Ruminococcus sp.
CATATGTGATCGACCCCTCGGGCGAAATGATACTCCAGCATCAGTACACCCCCATTCAGTCCATAAGCGAGGAATCCGCATACGTTATGAACAAGCTTATGCAGACGGTAATCGAGGGTCCCAACGGTACAGGTCGTGCCGCAAAGCTTGAAAATGTTCCCGTAGTGGGCAAGACAGGCACCACTCAGGACTGGAGAGACACCCTTTTCGTAGGCTGCACACCCGATTATGTCAGCGGCGTATGGTACGGCTATGACGACAACAGGACCGTTAAATCGGGAACCTATTACGGCTCCGCACAGCTCTGGAAGAACATCTTCGGCGACATTGCCGAGGCAGGCACAAAGACCGAATTTCCCGAATGCGACACCGTAAAGGAGCTTTACTACTGCTCCAATACAGGTCTCATCGCCAGCGGCAGCTGCCCCACGGGAAATGTGGGATATTACAAGTCCACCAACGTTCCTCCCGTATGCACCAAGTGCGGCGGTGCTTCTGCAACACCCAAAGTCCCCGAAGTGACCGAGGCCGCTATCACCACCATTTCCCCCGACGCTATCAATGTTGATCAGCTTACCGATGAGCTGCTTGACGACAGCAATAACTGATAATTTAAGGAATAAATCTATGGATAAAATAAAACTCAGCTGCCCCTGCCATTTCGGACTTGAAAGCGTTCTGAATTTCGAGGTAAGAAAAATGGGCGGAGAGAACATCTCCGTTACCGACGGACGTGTTACCTTTGAGGGCGATGAAAATATGATCGCCAGAGCAAATATCTGCCTTGCCACCGCCGAAAGAGTTCAGATACTTTTAGGCGAGTTTGAAGCGGATACATTTGACAAGCTTTTCGAGGGCGTGAGAGCGCTTCCCCTTGAAAGATTTATCGGCAAAAATGATGCATTCCCCGTTAAGGGTCACAGCATCAGCTCCGCTCTTTCAAGCATTCCCGCCTGCCAGTCTATCATCAAAAAAGCTGCTGTAAAGCGCCTTGAAAGCGTTTATCACGTAAGCTATTTCGAGGAAACGGGGGCAGTTCATCAGCTCCAGTTCAACATCTTAAAGGACAAGGCTTCCATATATCTCGACACCTCTGGAGCAGGTCTCCACAAGCGTGGCTACCGCCGAAATTCCAACGCCGCACCCATCAAAGAGACTCTTGCGGCAGGCATCATCGACCTTGCTCAGGTAAGGCGTGACACGGTATTCTGTGACCCCTTCTGCGGAAGCGGAACACTGCTCATTGAAGCGGCATACAAGGCGTTGAACATCGCTCCCGGGCTAAAGCGCACCTTTGCAGCGGAAAAATGGGACAGTCTCCCCGAAAATATCTGGCGTGAAGAGCGCACAAGGGCTATGGACAGCATCATCAGGGACAGCGATTTCTATGCATACGGCTATGACATTGACCCCGAATGTGTTGCCCTTTCCACCGACAACTGCGCCAAGGCAGGTGTCAGAAACAGGATAAAAATTGAAAAAGCTGACATCAAGGATTATGTTAACAGGGACAACACCCTTACCGTCTGCAATCCCCCATACGGCGAGCGACTTCTTGAAATAAAGGAAGCCGAAAAGCTGTACGAGGTCATGGGCAAGGTTTTCCTTGCGGACAAGGAGCACCCCTGCTCCATAATCGCCCCCCACGAGGATTTCGAAAAATTCTTCGGCAAGCGTGCGGACAAGCGCAGAAAGCTTTACAACGGTATGATAAAATGCCAGCTTTTCTCTTATTACAAGTAAAAATCTTAACTGTGCATCTATTTTCAAAATAACCCCCTCTTCGTATGATATGTTCACATTATCATACGAAGAGGGGTTTGCTGTCACAAGATCACGGGTATCATAAAAATAACCGCTATGCGTGAACATAGCGGTTATTATAGTTTTATTGGTTGTCCCAAAAGTTGATATATACGCCCCAAACAACGTAAATATGTGATTTGTAAGGGCTGTGATTATCTCTTTGAGAACTGAGGAGCACGACGGGCAGCCTTTAAGCCGTACTTCTTTCTTTCCTTCATTCTGGGGTCTCTTGTGAGGAAGCCAGCCTTCTTGAGAACGGGACGAAGCTCAGGGTTGAAGAGGAGGAGAGCACGGGAAAGACCGTGTCTGATAGCACCTGCCTGACCGGTAACGCCGCCGCCTGCAACTGTGCAGACAACATCGAACTGCTCAGCTGTCTCAGTGAGAGCGAGGGGCTGTCTAACGATGAGCTTGAGAGTATCAAGACCAAAGTAATCGTCGATATCTCTGCCATTGATGGTGATATTACCGCTGCCGGGGTAAACTCTTACTCTTGCTACAGAGCTTTTTCTTCTTCCTGTGCCGTAAAAATACTGCTGCTTAGATTCGTACATAGTTTACACCCTCCTTATATCTCATAATTCTCAGGCTTCTGAGCAGCGTGATTGTGCTCGGGACCTGCATATACTCTCAGACGGGTAAGAGCTGCTCTTCCTACAGTGTTGTTGGGGAGCATACCGTTTACTGCGATCATCATTGCCTTTTCAGGGTTCTTCTTCATCATTTCGCTGTACTTAGTCTCCTTGAGACCGCCGATCCAGCCTGTGTGCCACTTGTAGGTCTTCTGCTCAAGCTTTCTTCCTGTGAGAACAGCTTCTGCGCAGTTGATGATAATAACGTGGTCGCCGCAGTCAGCGTGAGGAGCGAATGTGGGCTTGTGCTTGCCGCGGAGGATAGTAGCAGCCTGAGCAGCTACACGACCGAGGGACTTGCCGGAAGCATCAAGTACATACCACTTACGGCTGATTTCATTAGCCTTAGGCATATAAGTTGACATAGTCAAATTTCTCCTTTTTAATATAGTATAGTAAAAATTGCCGCATAGACGTTGGTACCGCCCTGCAAGCAACTCCATAAAGTCACAGGGAACTCATACCTCTTCTTTACACAACAGTAATTATTATACACGGTGTTTGTCCGTTTGTCAAGAGGTTTTTGCCTGAAATTTTAAAATATATCCCTTATTCTCTTTAATTCTCTGCATTTTGCTTGATTTCTCTCCATTTCTCTTATTTCATTTCAGAATGGGATATGCCCCGAAATATGCGCATCTGCCTGCATTTTTCCGACTGCCGCCGCATATATTTTCATAGTCCCTACAAATAAGTCATTTATCGGAGGTAATCAAGTTGAACGGAAACGAGTTTAATCTTAACAATATGGCGCAGCGCTATAAGGAAGAGATGATGCGGCTGTACAAGAAAAGCACCGCTCCACAGACGTCACAGCAGAGCCGAAATGCTTCGGGACAGGGCGGTATGACGGCTCAGGCAAATATGACAAGTCCGAATATGGCAGCTCAGGGCTCACAGTCAAGGCAGCAGAATATGCAGTCATCTCAGGGGAATATGCAGCAGGGGCAAATGTCTCAGCATATGACAATGAACCGTGACGCTATGGGAACTCCTGCGGGAAATGTTCAGGGTGCGTCCCATTTTGCCGCTTCACAGTCAGGCTGCGACAACAGCAGCACTCCCACTATCCCTATGAACTGTGAGTGCCGATTCCCCTCTGCCGAGAGCATCATCGAGAGTATCGCAGGCATTCCCGCAACGCCCAATATCCGCCCCGAGGATAATCCCCCGCCCGTTTATAACGGCAATGACACTGTTATACAGCCCAGAAATACGGCTTCAAACAACGCTTCTATGAATAATATGAACAGCGCAGTCCACCCCGAAATGGGCGGCACATTCTCTCAGGCGGACAAAACCGCATATCAGCGCTCGGAGGACACTTCATTGCAGGGCGTTATGCTCAATATGTCTCCTCAGGCAGCAGCATATGCCGTTCCCTCTGAGGCTGAAAATGAGATGGAGATACTCCCCGATTTTGCACTTCCTCAGGACAGCTCGGACGCAGTACCCGACACCAAAGGTCTCACACCATCCCTTAACTGGATAAATCTCACGGGGGACAGCAGCTGGGGTTTTTTGCAGTTCGACATCTTCACCGCAGGCGGCGCATATCCCGTTCCCGGGGCGCTCGTTGTGGTGAAGAAAAAACTTACGGGCGGAACAGGTCTCGTAAGACTTCTCTTCTCCGACAGAAGCGGCCGCACGCCTACTATCGCCCTCCCCGCTCCCTCCGCCTCGCTGTCGCAAAATCCTATGAGCACCACCCGTCCATTCTCCGAATACACAGTCACCGTAAGAGCAAGGGGCTATTATACTCTCAGCGACATCAACATTCCCATTTTTGCAGGAGTAAAGACCGTTCAGCCCATTGACCTCATTCCCCTGCCCGAATATTCGGGAGACAGCGTTATCCAGCCACGCTCCGACATTCAGAACAATATGAACGATACTGATTCAGTGGGCTGATAAGCCCGAAGGAGGAGCCAAATGACAGGAGTGCCGTTTATTCCCGAAAATATCGTTGTGCATCTGGGTGCGCCCGATGACACAAGTGCTGTCAATGTTACAGTGCCCTTTACCGATTACATCAAAAATGCGGCTTCCAGCGAGATATACCCCACCTGGCCCGAAAGTGCGCTGAGAGCCAACATTTACGCAATAATCACCTATGCCCTGAACAGGTACTACACAGAGTGGTACCCTTCAAGAGGGTATAATTTCGACATAACCAATGACACCCGCTACGACCAGTCATATGTTTACGGCCGTGACATTTTTGAGCCCATAAGCAACATCGTTGACGAGATATTCAACAACTATATCCGCAGGCAGGGCACGCTTGAACCCATTTTCTCCGCCTACTGCGACGGGGTGCGCACCTACTGCGGGGGACTGAAGCAGTGGGAGACGGTGGAGCTTGCAAATCAGGGGCTGACACCATTTGAAATACTTCAGCATTTTTACGGAGATGATATCGAGATAGTGACAAACGCCCCCGTTTCCCCGAACATTCCCTCATATCCCGGCGAGGTCATAAGCTTCGGCAGTGCGGGAGACAACGTTGTCCGTATCCAGACCCAGCTCAACCGCATTTCACAGAATTACCCCGCTATTCCCAGAATTCCCTATGTTACGGGCAGCTATGACACTCTTACCGAGGACTCTGTAAGAAAATTTCAGCAGGTTTTCGGGCTGCCTCAGACGGGGTCTGTGGATAAATCTACCTGGTACCGCATAAATCAGATATACACAGGCATAAAGCAGCTTGGAGAGCTTACCTCCGAGGGCGTTACCATTTCCGATTATACTGCCGATGTTCCCGAATTTATGGGTCCCGGTCAGTCGGGGGCAAATGTCAGGGTGGTGCAGTACATTCTGTCTGTTGTGGGTGCGTATTATGATGCTGTTCCGAGAATTACCATCACAGGCACATATGACGAAGCCACCGCCAATGCTGTCAGGGCGTTCCAGCAGATTTACGGTCTGCCCCAGACGGGTATCGTTGACGCCGATACATGGGAGGAGCTTTACAGAGCCTACAAGGGCATTGCCGACAGCGTTCCCGTTAACCCCGAAGGCGAGGAGATCGTCCTGTACCCCGGTATGATACTCAGAGAGGGTATGCAGAACGAGTATGTGCGGACACTCCAGCAGTACCTTACGGAGATACACAATGCATATCCTCAGATACCTGCTGTAAGCGATACGGGATATTTCGGTCCTCTCACAAAAAACGCCGTTACCGCTTTCCAGAGAGTGTTCGGCATTGCTCCCACGGGCTATGTGGGCGCCGAGACCTGGTCACGTATCGGCGAGATATACAGCGAGGTCAAATACGGTTATGTAAAGCCTGCGGGACAATTTCCCGGATACACCATAAGATAAAGGAGGCAGACTATTGGCAAATGAAGCTATACCCGTATCGCCCCAGTCCCACGAGGCAAATGTGGCGGAGCTGCAGAGGTATTTAAGAGAAATTTCAATGAGCGGCGCTAATGTAAGACCCGTTATCCCCGATGGTCTTTACAATGAGCAGACCGCCGCCGCAGTTGCGGATTTCCAGCGTATGAAAGGACTTCCCGAAACGGGAGAGACGGACAGAGTTACCTGGGACGCCATTCTTGACACATACTATGACGTTATTTCAAATCTCTCCGAGCAGATAGGCGTTAAGCCCCTTCCTTCGGTAAAGACGGTTCTCGCCCCCGGGGACAGGGGAACTTCCATCGTCATTTTACAGGCAATGCTCAACACTCTTGCGGGGCTGTTTATGAACATTCCCCCAAACTCCCTCAGCGGAGTTTACGACAGCGATACCGTTAAGGCGATCACAGAATTTCAGACCGTTTCCGGACTTACTCCCACGGGGGAGACGGATATCCGCACATGGAACGCTCTTGCGGGACTTTTTGATGCAATATCGGCTTTAGAAGGTGAGCTGTAAAAAATACGGCTTTGCAGTTTTTCATTGACTGCAAAGCCGTTTTATTATCTCAGATATCCTCCTGCCACTCTTATGCCGCCTGTGGCATCGGTGGCTGTGAATATATCGGTAAAGCCGTTATCAGAGAGTATTTTTTTCACGTCCTCCGCCTGCTCTGTGCCTATCTCGAATATCATCAGTCCATCCTTTTTAAGAAGCTCCTTCCAGAGGCAGGCTATGACACGATAGAATTTCAAGCCGTCATTGCCGCCGTACAGCGCAGTTTCAGGCTCAAATGTGACCTCTTTCTGCAGCTCGTCCATTTCCCTGTCCGTAAGATAAGGTGGATTTGAAACTATACAGCCGATGTCCATATATTCGCCGTCAGGGGCCTTGAAATTTTCAAGGAGCGCTCCGTTCATTATGTCCCCTTTTAGCATCTTCACCGCCGCATCATTTTCACGGACATTCTGCACGAGATACGGGAACGCTTCGGAAGAAAGCTCCACCGCATACACCCTGCTTTCGGTCAGCTCCTTTGCAAGAGTCACGGCAATACAGCCGCTGCCGCTGCAAAGGTCAAGTATGCCGCCGCCGTATTTCCTGCCAAGCCTTGAAATAGTTTCCTCAACAAGTGCTTCCGTGTCGGGACGGGGAATGAGCACTCCCTCCCCCACCTTGAAGCTCCTGCCGTAAAATTCCCATTTGCCTAAGATGTACTGCAATGGATATCCTGCCGCTCTCCGCCTTGCGCCCTTTACGGCGGCATTCACTGCGGCTTCGGAAAGCTCCCTTTCGGGGTGAATGGCAAGCTGCTCACGGGTAACGCCGCAGAGGTCCTCCATCAGGCACATTTTATCAAAATCCTTGTCGGGCACGTCTGACAGAATGCTGTCAAGACGGGTATTTAGCTCGTTTATCGTCATATCATCACCAGCGGTCGTCGTTTTTATCCTCGGGGATACAGGGCTTCAGCGCCGCAATAGCCACCTCTATCTGCGGGTCGTCAGGCTCGCAGGTGGTAATATGCTGGAGCCATATTCCGGGGGCGGAGATTATTTTTGTGAAAAGATTGTCGCATCTGCCCGCAAGCTTTATAAGCTCATAGCCGATAGACGCTTCAACGGGGAGCATCAGCAGCTGTAAGCCAAAGCGTGCAAGAATGCTGTCCCAAGGCAGGAACATTCCTATTGCGATACTGAGGAGCACCACAAGGAATATGAAGCTTGTGCCGCAGCGGGGGTGGAAACGGGTCTGTTTTCTCACATTCTCCACTGTCAGTTCAAGTCCCGCCTCGTAGCAGGCAATAGTTTTGTGCTCCGCTCCGTGGTACTTGAATGTGGTGTGTATCTCTTTCATATTGGAGATGAGCCACATATATCCCACAAGCAGGGCGATTTTGATAATGCCCTCGGAGACTGTTTTTGACCAGTCGGGTGCGCCGAGCTTGCCCAGAAGTCCCGAAAGAAGTGCGGGGAAGAATTTGAATGCGCATATGCTTATGACCATAACCACCACGCACACCACTATCATAATGGTGTTCATAACGGACTTGCCGTTTTCACCCTCAAGCTTTGCTTCAAGCCACTTGTAGGGGCGTGTTTTGCTGAGCCATTCCTCAAATGGAGACAGCTCCTCGTCATCATCATCGTCCTCGTCATTCATCTGCTTTTCGGCGGACTTCATTGTGCATTTCATACCGTCAACAAGGGAAATGACGAAGTTGAAACAGCCTCTTATAAACGGGGTTTTCAGATACCACGGCGCAGTTTTTCCGTTGCGTATCTTCCACGTTTCCACATCTATAGTACCGTCGGGGAGACGGCACGCCATTGCGGAAAGGTCGATGCCACGCATCATAACGCCCTCGATAAGAGCCTGTCCGCCTATTTTTGACTTGAATTTGCACTCAGACTGCTGATTATTGCTCAAAACTCACACCTCATTAATATAGATAAAAATTATTTGTGACTTCGGCTGTGGTCAGAAGAAGGTTGTCCTCGGTATCGCCGAAGCGAACCATATACACCGCACTGTCCGTTGAAGCGGCAGCGAAATATCCATCAAGAAGCCGTTTTTCCGAGTCCTCACGGCTGCACACCATTATGCGCATAAGCTCGAGACGGCTCTGTTCAAGGCTGCCGTTATATTTGTAGAACACCTTTTCCCCCGTTATGCTGTCATTTTTCACGGTGACAAGCCCCTGCCACCTTACGGGTATCATAAATGCATAGCCAAGGTGGGGCTCGGTAAATGACGTATATTTTTTCACAACGGAGTAGTTCTCAAAAACGTTCCAGTCCGTGATATACTGAGCGTCCTGACCGTCCCTGTAGCCGGGAAATGCCTCTCTTTCGGGGATCTCAACGATGCCGTCCCCGTCAATGTCACGGCAGTACAGCCCCTGAGAGCGCACTGTCCTTGAAGAAAGCTCGGAGCCGTCTATCATAGCGGGATTTCTCAGTTCCCCGTTTATGCAGTAGATTATCTCGGTTGAAAGGTTGCCGTTGCCCTGCAAACCGTCTGCAAACACCGCAGGGGTACCGTTGCCGATATATCCGCCGATGACTGAGGGCAGGTCAACTGTCGTGGGACTGAGAGGGGTGCTGCTGACGCACTCAGCGCCGCTTCCCCTGTCGGTGACGAGGGATATGGAAGCGGTGTGGTTTTCGTTATTGCAGTTCACAACGGCGATATCCATACCGCCGTCCCTGTCAAGGTCAAGGGTCAGGGTCTTGTAATACGTCTCGGTGTATTCGGTGTTCAGAACGCCGTCACCAAGGCTGTAAAGCTTCAGCGTTTTTTCGGTGGGGGTCATATAGCCGTAGCCTATAGCCATTCGGGCAACTCCCGTGCCGCCAAGGTCTGTAAAAAATACCTGCTCCACAGTTGTCCCCGCACCTGCGTGGTCATAAACGGAACGCCAGCTGCCGTCTCCCTTGTCAAGGATATTCACCCGCACATTGCTGTCCTTGCCGGTGCGGCTGCTGTAAAATACCACAGCTTCGTTATCGCCGTCAGAGTCAAGGTCATAAAATACAAATGCGGAGCGATATGTGCCCGAGCGGGGATAAACAAGGGAAATGTCCTTTCCCGATGATGCGGTAAGGGCGGAATAGATATCCTGCTGCTCCTCGGACATAATAGGGGGCGAAAGGAGATTGTCTATTGACGAATCGGGAATGCACCCCGTAAAAATGACGCAAAGCGCTGCTGCCAGCGCTGCCGTTTTTCTAAGCTTCATAATCAGATTTCCTTAAAAAAGGGCGCACAAGGGATATCCCCTTGCCGCCCCGTTCATATTTTTTTATTCAGTAGGCTTAATGTCGATATTCTCGATCTCCAGATACTGCTTGTTCATCGGTGCTCTGCTCCAGCGGCGCTTGCCAACGTTCAGCTTGGGCATTACACGGTAAACATAAGTGCTCCAGAATACTGCCACCATTGTAATAGTCATAAACACGATGCCGATGTCCGAGATGTTCGGAATGTTCATTAAAAGTCTCTCCTCATAGCCTGTAGGGATAAGGAGAAGAATGTATCTCGGGAGAACAGAAACTGCTGCGAGGATAGATGAAACATATCCGAAGAAGCACATCCAAAAACGTGTGAATTTCTTTTCCATTCCGTTGAAGAACCTTGCGGTGTTCATAAAGAAGAGCACTGCGGTCATGTAGGAGAAAAGCTCGTAAAGAAGCTCGGAACGCTCGCTTACCGCAACATTGTTGCCTACAATACTGAGCATATCAACTATCTTCCAGATGGAATAGAACACAAAAGCTGCGCAGTTTCCCGAGGAAATCCCCTCGCCTTTGAAGATGTTCACAGCCATTGCGATGAAGTTCAGCATAGCAAAGATCATAATAACGTGGAGGGCGAATGTGCCCCAAGTGTAGCCTGTGAGCATATTGTACCTGTCGGCTTCATCCCGTGAAAGCTCCTCGACTATGACCTTGTTGGCATTAACGATGTCGATGAAGTCAAAAACTATCTGCGCCACAACGAGCAGTGCCATAAGAAGTGCGCTGTAGCCTGCCGCTGCGGGTATCTTCTTTTTGAGCCTGTCGTATCTCAGGCGCATAGGATTAATGAGGATACAGGAGCCGATGACCTTATCCTTTGAGCTTCCTGCAAGGAGGATAACCGTTATAAGGATAATTCCGATGGCAATTATGAAAAACGGGTAGTTTTTCAAGGGCGATGGGTCGATATATCTGCCCGTATCAAAGTTCATATTATTAAACAGCTGTATCGTCCTTGCTGCCACGGCGAGAAGGAGCACTGCAACATAAACGCCCATTGAAGCCTTTTTTGTGAGGAAACCGCTTTTATTTGCCTTAGCTGTGTTTTTCAGGCGCATCTGTTCTGCGCTAAGCTGCCTCGTTCTGCCCATAATCCGTTCAATCCTTTCGCAGATAACCCGTCGGGGAAATTATGTTGGAGAATGTGTCTGCGGCAATATTTCGGAAATGAATTTATCCCTGCCCCGCCGCATACATATATATCATCAGACGAAACTGACAACAAATGCATAATAGAATAATTACATTGTACTATAAAATTTTCACATTGTCAAGTGTTATTTTTTATGAATTTCATAATTTGTAATTATTTTATATGCATAATTTTCAAGAGTAAAAAAACTGAAAGGACGGTTCATTATGAAAGCTTTTGTTAAGTCGGTAATACTGTGTGCGGCGGTAATTTTTGCAGTTCCTGCGGCGGCGGGAGGGCTGAAAGCGGACAAGTCGGAGGATATCCCCGTTTCGGTCACGGCAATGCCCCAAAGCCACACGATAAAGCTCCTTTGCTCCGCAACGGGCGGGATAACCGAAACGGACATTGAGGATTATGCGGTGTATGCTGTGCTGGAGGAAGTGCCGTTTATCCCCGACACCGAGGCACTCAAAGCACAGGTCTGCGCCGCAAGAACATATGCCGCAAGGCGCATTCTTGCAGGAGAATTGGAAAACGGCGCACACATTTCCGACGACAGCTCCAAATATCAGACTGCCCTCACCGAATCCGCCGCTATGGCAGTTTACGGGGACGGCTATGATGATGCCGTATCGGCTGTAAAAGCAGCGGCAAAGGCTACCGAGGGGGAGATAATAATGTACGGCGGCGCACCTGCGGCAGCGGTCTTCCACGTTTCCTCCGCAGGGGTCACGGAATCGGCGGAAAGCGTCTGGGGAACGGATTATCCGTACCTTGCAAGTGTCTCCTCCGACTGCACCGAGGCACGGCACGAATTTACGGAAGCGGAGCTATATGCAAGGATATCCTCGGAATATCCCAATGCGAGCAAATTTGACGGTGTAAACATTTTATCCGCAACAGCTGCGGGAACGGTGACATCTGCGGAGGTCTGCGGTATAGCTCTTGACGGGGACAGACTTGCGGAAATATTGTCCCTTGAAAGTGCCGCTTTTGAGGTGTCTGATGGTGACGGCAGGGCCATATTTACGGTAAAGGGCAGCGGGCATCTTGTGGGAATGAGCATTTGCGGTGCTGACGAGCTTTCACGGGAGGGTATGAGCTACAAGGATATCCTCGCCCACTATTATCCCGGGACTGAAATTGAAAAAATGCAGTAAAAAAGCGGTCGGTGTTATGCGCCGACCGCTGAAATTTTATGTATCAGGTGTGATAATCAAAGAATGTGCCGAGGAAGCTGCTTGCAAAGGTGTTGTAGCCGCTGTAAAGTCCCGAAGAATTTGAGCTGTCGTACATCATACCCTTGAACGCAGTTGTCTGAGCCTTGTTCACTGCCGCCTTGGAAATAGCGTCAGCCTTGTCCGCAACACGGGCAACAGGAGAATAGGAGCTGCCGAACATTGAGGCAACAGCCCTGTCATCTGCGGCTCTGAGAGCCTTTTCATCAACAGTGAGCTTGTTGTCGCTGCCGACCTTTATGCCCATTCTGGAAAGTGCTCCCGAATAGGTCTTGACGGTGTTGGTCATAGACAGACCCGATTTAAGGGCATCAACGCTGTCAGACTTGCCCATAGCGTCAACGGCAGCATTGTAGCTGTCCGCAAAGGCAGTCACATTTTTAACGAGAGTGTCTTTGTCGGAAATATCCTTAAGGCTCATAGAACTGAGCTCTGCCGACTTCTTTTTAAGGTCCTTTGCCGCTTCGGAAAGCTTCATTTCAGAAGAGACCGTACCGATCTCGCTGCTGTCCGAGGAGGACTTTGCCTTTTCAAACTGTGATTTTATATTCTTTTTATATTCGGGGGATCTG
This sequence comes from uncultured Ruminococcus sp., assembly GCA_945867875.1. Lineage (GTDB taxonomy): Bacteria > Bacillota > Clostridia > Oscillospirales > Ruminococcaceae > Huintestinicola. Next base: position 12,554 of record CAMBJF010000043.1, read on the forward strand.
ACCTCATCGACCTTTTTCATAAGCTCCTGAAGGTTTGCAGAGGTGTTCCTGCCGGTACCCGAATACATTCCTGAGAAAAGATTTGAGTAAGCGGAATAATTACCTATACCGTATAAGCTCATAATGTCAGCCCCTTTCGCTGTTTTCTTATACCTTTAATTTTCTTATACCTTTAATATAGCACATTTTTCCAAGGCGTTTGTTAATTTTTTGTAAATAAAAAAGACGCCGAAGCGTCTTCCTTATTGTACGTACAATTCGGTTATAAAATGTCCGCCGATTTCCCGTCGAAAATCAGACAGCACGTGTTACCTTACCGGAACGGAGGCATCTTGTGCACACGTAGATGTGCTTAGGAGTACCGTCAACGATAGCTTTTACACGCTTTACATTAGGCTTCCAAGTTCTGTTGGAACGACGATGAGAGTGGGAAACCTTAATACCGAAAGTAACGCCCTTTCCGCAAATATCGCACTTTGCCATTTGGGCCGCACCTCCTTGAAAAGTAATAGCGTTTTAACGCCCTTGTACGGGACGTTTTCAGAACATTTCAATTATATCACAGGATTTTGCAAATTGCAAGCATTTTTTTCGATTTTCAGCATTTTTATAATTTGCTACAATTATCGGTATATTCGTGATGACATTTTTGTGCAGCATATATCACGAAATACACGCTCCGTCATTCCGGCTGATGCAGCAGCCTGCCGATGTGACAGAAGATATCATACCATATATAATGGAGTTTGTCAATCATTTTATCGATGTGTTTTAAAGTTGACATATTTTTACATCTATTGGTAATATGTGTAAGTTCTTGCATACATTTTTTGTCAGTATTATACATAATAACACGAGCCAAATTAACTTTTTATATTCACATTTTAGTTGTCATTTGTTTGTTTTATTGAAAATGAATATATTTTTTAACGGAATTTTGTCACAGAAATTTGCAAATACTGCATTTTTGCTCTTGTAATTTTCTGCGTTTTGTATTATAATTATTATTAGCTATAAGTGCTGTCTCTTATACACATCTGACGCTGCCGACG
>CAMBJF010000044.1 GCA_945867875.1 uncultured Ruminococcus sp.
GATACGTCATCTGAGGGTTGGTGCCGGTAGTCGGGGTCGAACCGACACGGGGGTTAGCCCAACGGATTTTGAGTCCGTCACGTCTGCCAATTCCATCATACCGGCATAAGAATATTTATATTTTAACATATTAAGGTTTTCTTGTCAAGCACTTTTTGACATATTTTTACTCTGACACATTCAGGCGATGCACCGAAAAGCACACCGCCCTGTGTCACTTAGGTCATTTTACTCAGAAAGGAAGCTTACAAATGCCTTGTACGTCATATAAACATCAAGCTTTGAAACTATCTCATAGGGAGCGTGCATACAAAGAACGGGAACGCCCACGTCAATCGTATCAACGTTGAGGTTAGCGATGTATGCCGCAACGGTTCCGCCGCCGCCGAGATCGACCTTGCCAAGCTCGCCTGTCTGCCATACAATATTGTTGTCGTCCATAAGCTTTCTTACTCTGCCCACAAATTCAGCGGAAGCGTCAGATGTGCCAGACTTTCCTCTTGAACCTGTAAACTTTGTAACAACAACGCCGTAGTTAATGAATGCTGCATTTCTGCGCTCAACCACATCGGGGAATGTGGGGTCAAAGGCTGCATTTACGTCTGCGGAAAGGCACTCGGAATGGCTGAGAACAGTTCTGCCGTCGCAGCCAAAGCACTCTGCCAGATCATAGATGAAGAATTTGAGATAAGATGAACGAAGTCCCGTATTGCCGTCAGAGCCTGTCTCCTCCTTGTCGGTGAGGACAACAACTGCGGTTTTCTGCGGGATATCCTTGCAGTCAAGGAGAGCGGTAAGAGCAGTGTATGCGCAAACCTTGTCATCGTGACCGTATGCACCGATCATACTTCTGTCAAAACCGATATCCTTTGCTTTAAGAGCGGGAACTGCTTCAAGCTCTGCGGAAACGAAGTCGGCTTCTGTGATTCCGTACTTTTCATTAAGGATAGCGATGATATTGAGCTTAACCTTTTCACTCACGTCATCATCTCTGAAAGGACGGGAGCCGATGAGGATATTAAGCTCCTCGCCTTTGAGTATCTCTCCTGCACTGCGCTTCATCTGCTCCTGTGCAAGATGAGGGAGAAGGTCAGTAACGCAGAAAACAGGGTCGCTTTCATCTTCGCCAATGTTTACTCTTACGGAAGTGCCGTCAGCCTTGACGATAACGCCGTGAAGAGCAAGGGGGATCGTTCCCCACTGATATTTCTTGATGCCGCCGTAGTAATGTGTCTTGAAATATGCGGTCTCCTCGTTCTCGTAAAGAGGGTTCTGCTTAAGGTCAAGACGAGGGGAATCGATGTGTGCGGCAGCAATATGAATGCCGTTTGCCACAGGCTCCTTGCCGATCACAGCAAGAATAACTGCCTTTTGGCGGTTAACATAGTACACCTTATCCCCCGCTTTAAGGGACATATTCTTCTCAAAAGGCTTGTAGCCTGCCTTAACTGCGGCTGCTTCCGCAAACTCTACAGCTTCTCTCTCGATCTTTGCAGTATTCATAAAGCTCTTATAGCTTTCGCAGTATTCATCGCAGAGCTTCATATCCTCTTCAGAAGTCCTGAGAACACCGTTTTTTCTCTGAATGCAAAGCTTTTCCTGAAGAAGCTTTGCTGCGGATTTTTCCTTTTCCATAAAAATTACTTCCTTTCAGATTTATTTATACAGGTTATTATATGCGGAATATGCACTCATAACCTTTTCTACATAATGTTTTGTTGCGGCTGAGGGTATGTTGTCAAGCGTCTTTCCGTCTGAGGAGTATTCGCTGTTTTCAAGCCACTTGTTCACATTTCCCCTGCCCGAATGATACGCCGCAAGAGTGGTCTCGAAGTCCCCGTATTCGTCATACAGGAGCATAAGGAGATATGTTCCGTACTCGATGTTGTATTCGGGCACGAACATATGATCATAGCTTATCTCTCTGCCGTCCTCCATACGATAGCCCACCCAGTCATATGCGTCCTCCATAAGCTGCATAAGACCTCTTGCTCCCACATCTGACTCCGCAGATGGGTCAAAGTTGCTTTCGGTCTTTATCACAGCATAAACGAAGTTCTTGTCCATATGATACTTGGCTGAATATCGTTCAACATATTCGCTGTATTTATGAGGATAAATGTAATCCCTGCAAAGGTCGGGAGCCTTGTATATCCCAAGCCCCAGCAGAATTACAAGCAGTATCGCAGGAAGCGGGTTTCTTCTCTTTTTCCTGCGTATGGCTTTATCCGTTTGCTTTGGCATTATAATACTCCTTGATCTTGCCTGCGACCTCCTCAGCCTTGGCGGCGAGAACGTCGGGAGTTTTATTGTTGATTATAACAAAATCCGAATGGTTCACAAAAAAATGCTCCGAATACTGAGATTCAAAACGCTTTTTTGCCGCTTCGGGGGTGATGTTGTCACGAGCGATTATCCTGCTCATTCTGATGCTTTCATCGGCTGTGACGCTGATTATAAGGTCGCACAGATCATCTGCATTGGCTTCAAAAAGCGTAGGGGCATCAAGGAGAATAAGCTCTCTCCCCTTCTCGGAAAGCTCGTCTATGCGGCTGATTATCCTGTAAATGATGTAGGGATATATTATGCCGTTAAGCTGTCTGAGCTTTTCTCTGTCAGAGAAAACAATGCTGCCGAGACGTTTTCTGTTGAGGGTGCCGTCGGAATTTATGATGTCGCTGCCGAAAGCCTCGGAAAGCTCCGTAAGACAGGGCTGACCCTTTTCGGTGACCTCTCTCGAAATGATGTCCGCATCAATTACCGCAAAGCCGTTCTGTGAAAACACACGGCTCACAGTCGTCTTTCCCGCACCGCTCTGCCCCGTAAGACCGATCACCCTTGCACGTGTGCAGTTCAAAGGTTGATCACCTCAAATCCTGCGGCTCTGAGCAGTCGGTTGTAAACTGCAAGTCCGACGCCTGTCTGTGCGGGACATCTTGCATATACCTGCTCGATGCCCATATCGTCAATGCTCCTGAGAACGGCAAAAAGCTTTTTTGCCTGCTCCTCGGAGGTGTCGCCGTAAGCGATATATGCATAGGGAAAATTCTTTGCATCGGAATCAAATATCATCGAGCAGACCTTGTCGCCGTTATGCTCCGAAACATATTCTGTGAACTTCTCCATATCGCCGCAGAGAATCGTGACATTCGCCTTTGGAGAATAGTGCTTGTACTTCATTCCGGGGGAAAGCACCTTTTCGCCGTCGGAAATTTTTTCGGTAACTCCCTTTGCACAAAGCGCATTTTCCTCGCCAACAACACCCTTTATATCTTCAAGGGACACAAAACCGGGGCGAAGAAGTCTTACCTTTCCGTCGCTGTCAAATGAGACAACTGTGGATTCAACGCCTACAGCACAGTCGCCGCCGTCAACGATAGCAGGTATCCTGCCGTTCATATCCTTATAAACGTGCATTGCGGTAGTGGGGCTGGGGCTTCCCGAAAGATTAGCGGAGGGAGCTGCAAGAGCACAGCCGCTTCGTCTGATTATCTCTCTTGCCACGGGGTGAACTGGAAAGCGAATGCCAACGGTGTCAAGCCCGCCGCTTGTAGTCATAGGAATGATGTCCTTTTTGGGCAGCACCATTGTAAGCGGTCCCGGCCAGAACGCTTCTGCAAGCTTCAATGCATTTTCGGGAACTTCGGTCACATATTTATATATGTCGGAAAACTCGCCGATATGTACGATAAGAGGATTGTCCTGTGGTCTGCCCTTTGCCTTGAATATTTCCGAAACTGCACTGCTGTTCTGTGCATCTGCGGCAAGTCCGTAAACGGTCTCGGTGGGTATTCCCACTACCCCGCCCTCACGGAGCAGCTTTGCCGCTTTGTCAATATCTTCATCGGAAGATGAAAGCATTTGTGTATCGTAATTCATAGTTATCGCTCATTCCTTGCTCATTCATCGCCCTGTGCGGAAAGCTTTGCAGCCTGATCCGCCGTTGCAAGAGCGTCGATTATTTCGTCCATATTGCCGTTGAGGATATGTTCGAGTCTGTATATGGTAAGACCTATTCTGTGGTCTGTAACACGTCCCTCGGGGAAATTGTAGGTTCGTATTCTTTCGGAGCGGCTGCCTGTGCCCACCTGAGAACGTCTGTCGGAGGCAATTTTGTCATTCTGTTCCTGTGTGAGCCTGTCGAACAGGCGGCTTCTGAGAATTTTCATCGCCTTGTCCTTGTTTTTATACTGGCTTCGCTCGTCCTGACACTCAACCACAAGTCCTGTAGGGATATGGGTAAGTCTCACGGCAGATTCAGTCTTGTTGATGTGCTGACCGCCTGCACCCGATGCTCTGAAAACATCAGTCTTGATGTCCGCAGGGTTTATTTCAAGCTCAACCTCGTCCGCTTCGGGAAGAACTGCTACCGTTACGGTAGATGTGTGGATACGTCCCTGTGACTCGGTCTCGGGAACTCGCTGTACACGGTGAACTCCGCTTTCGTATTTGAGCCGTGAATATGCACCGTCGCCCTCGATGCTGAATGAAATTTCCTTATAGCCCCCAAGCTCCGTGGGATTGGCGTTAAGTATGTCTATTTTCCAGCGGCGTGCTTCACCGTACATCGAATACATTCTGAAAAGTGAGTTTGCAAAAAGTGACGCTTCATCGCCGCCTGCACCGCCACGAATCTCAATAATGACGTTCTTTTCATCATTAGGGTCTTTGGGGATAAGCAATATTTTCAGCTCCTCGGAAACAGCTGAAATACGCTCCTCGGCGTCATCAAGCTCAGCCTTTGCAAGCTCTTTCATTTCCTTGTCGCTGCCGCTTTCTTCAAGGAGCTCCTTTGCGTCATCACGGTCATTCACAGCCGCCGTGTATTCCCTGTACTTTTCAACTATGGGCGTAAGGGCTTTATATTCCTTCATAAGCTTTGCATAAAGCTCATTGTCACTAATAACATCGGGGCTGCTGAGCTTCCCGCTTATTTCCTCAAATCGCTCTTCGGTCAGTTTCAGTTTTTCAAACATCGTCAATCCTCGTTTTCATCACGGCTCACAGCCTTGATGTTCTTTTCAATTTTGCTTCTGGGAACCATAAATTCGTGTCCGCAGCCTGTGCACCTGAGCTTGAAATCAGCCCCTGAGCGCAGAACAGTCATCTGCTTTGAACCGCAGGGGTGCGTTTTTTTCATTGTAAGCAGGTCTCCCACACGTATATCCATAAGCTGCCTCCCGTACAAAATCACATTATTAAATTTATTATACCACATTTACCCTGTGTTGTGCAACTTTTTTTCGTTTATTTTGCGAATAATCATAAAAATACAGAAGCTGCATATAATTTGCTTTGATTTTTTGTTTATTTTAACAACTATTATTTTGATATGTTTATTATCCTGTTCCACGGGGCAAACTTTATCTCGGAAAGACATTTGAAAGGATATGAGACTATGAGAATCACAGCGCAGTTTGACTCTGTAGATGATGCGGAATTTGCAGCTTCGGCGGTGAGAAGCCTTGGAGCTGGCATATTTGATGTGTCCCTGACAGAGCGCCGCCAAAAGGTCCACAGAGACGGCAGCTTTGCCCCTATGGGCTTCTTTACTAACCTGAACACAAGCAGCTTTCAGCCTGTAACTCCCCTTGCGGATATTGCGGTAACAGACACGACCGAAAGTATAAGTGTTTCTGCGGCGGTGGACATTATCTGCCGTCCCTCTGATGCTAAAAAGGTCGTTTCCGCTCTGATGAACAGGGGCGGACACGATATCAAGGCAAGATAAAATGCGGACTGTCTTTTGGGTAAGGCAGTCCGCATTAATTTACATATTTATTATTTTACAGTCCCGCAAGCTCGCTCATCTGCTCCTTTACGGCAGGATATATCTTGTCGTAAAGGCGGAAGAATTTCTCATAAACGGGAACATTTTCAGCAACAGGCTCCTGAACCTTGTCAACGCCGCAGATGACCTCGCAGGCTTCGGGAACGCTCTTATATACTCCTGCGCCAACAAGTGCAAGGATAGCTACGCCAAGTGCAGGACCTTCCTTGGAAGAAGCGGTCTTTACGGGGCAGGCATAAAGGTCGGCAAGCATCTGTCTCCACAGAGGCGAACTTCCGCCGCCGCCGCAAGCCATCATATCCGAAACGTTGATGTCCATTTCACGGCATATCTCAACGCAGTCTCTGAGGGAATATGCAACGCCCTCCATAACGGCTCTGAGCATTTCCTTTTTGGTGTGCATAGCGGAAAGTCCGAAGAACATTCCTCTTGCATTGGGGTCAAGATGAGGAGTTCTCTCGCCCATGAGATAAGGGAGGTAAAGAAGCCTGTTTGCGCCGATGGGAACAGTCTCAGCTTCCTTGTCCATAAGATAATACTCGTCCACACCCATGTATTTTGCGGTTTCCTTTTCGGGTGCACAGAAATTGTCTCTGAACCACTTGAGAGAAAGTCCTGCTCCCTGTGTTACGCCCATGATATGCCATGCGCCCGGAACAGCCGCACAGCAGGTGTGAACACGTCCCTTGGGGTCAATGGAAACCTTCGATGTGTGAGCAAAAACAACACCGCTTGTGCCGATAGTGGTAAATGCCCTGCCGTCAGCCACAACGCCCGTGCCAACAGCCGCAGCCGCATTGTCGCCTGCGCCGCCCACAACGATTGTGCCTGCTTTAAGTCCCGTAAGCTCTGCAGCCTTTTCGGTGATCTTTCCCGTTACCTCGCAGGATTCATATACCTTTGCAAGCATTGACATATCAATTCCCAGCTTCTCGCAAATTTCCTTGCTCCAGCAGCGGTTTGGAACATCAAGCAGCTGCATGCCCGAAGCGTCGGAAACTTCTGTTGCATACTCACCTGTGAGCATAAATCTTATGTAATCCTTGGGGAGGAGAATATGTCGGCATCTTGCGTAATTCTCAGGCTCCTTGTTCTTTACCCAAAGTATTTTTGCGGCAGTCCAGCCTGTGAGAGCAGGGTTTGCGGTTATCTCGATAAGCTTTTCCCTGCCGATCTTTTCGTTCATTTCCTCGACTTCATCGGCAGTTCTCTGGTCGCACCAGATGATAGACTTTCTGATGACCTCGTTGTTTTCATCAAGCATAACAAGTCCGTGCATCTGTCCCGAAAGTCCAACACCTACGATGTTTTCGGCAGAAACACCGCTCTTTGCGATAACACCCTTAATGGTGTTCACAGCAGCATTGTACCAGTCTGCGGGGTCCTGCTCAGCATAGCCGTTCTGAGGCTGATACATAGGATATTCAATTGTCATTGAAGCGATAACATTTCCCTTTTCGTCAAAAAGAACGGTCTTTGTTCCGCTTGTTCCAAGGTCAACGCCGATAACGTATTTCATTTATTCATCTTCCTTTTTGTTATTATTCTTTTTATCGGAAATCTTTATTATACCCACAAGAATATTTTCCCATATCATGGGTATAAGAATGTGTAGCAATGTTAATATTACAATAGCAATCACTGCGGTCAACGCAATTTTGCCGAGATTAGGAAAAATAATTTCGGTTATGAGCCGTTTTATAAAACCAGTTATTCCCGATATATCCATAGCTTACTTCGCAGACTTTTTTGCAGTAAAGAAAAGTCTCGGGAATTTGTAGATGACCTCTCCGTTTTTCTGCATCGGCAGACGCTCTTTCAGACCTGCAATAATGTCCTGTTGGAAATCCTTACACTGCTCATCGGTAAGCACTGCAAAATACGGACGGAGACCTGTTCCCTTGTACCACTCGATAATGTCCTCATATGAGCCCATTCGGTGATAATAAACGGTTTCCCATATGTTAAATTCGCCCGTAAGGTCGGAGAGAATATCAAAATAATCCTCCGCCGCCAGTATCTTTATTTTATGGACATCACCAAAAAATCCGCTCCATTTTGGAGTGTCCGAAAGCTCTCTCACAACCGCATACACCGCAAGGTCATATGACACAGGAATCTGAACAGCCAACACTCCCCCGTCATTTAACATTGAAAAAAGTGCTGGTATAAGCTTTTTATGGTCTGGTATCCACTGCAAGCAGGCATTTGAGAAAACAACATCGAATTTTCTGCCCGTATCCATATCGGCTGAGATGTTCATTTTTTCAAACCTGAGAGATGTATCCTTATATTTTTCTCTTGCAGCTTCAAGCATATCTTCTGAGCTGTCAACGCCAAGGATATCAGCTTTTGGAAAGCGTTTCAGAAGATTTTCCGTGCTGTTTCCCGGCCCGCAGCCAAGGTCAACTATCGTTTTGGGCGAATCAAGCTTTATCTGTGCCGCAAGCTCTTCCGAGGGGCGTGTTCTCTCATTTCCGAAGCGCATATACTGCCTGCTGTCCCATTTCATAAGCTATGCCTCCATTTACAAGTCAGCCCCCGTAAAATACAGGGGCTGACGGATATTAAATTTTAATTCAAAGGCTGAACATAATGTTGTTGAGGATAGACTCGAGCATTTCCTGTCTGCCGCTTGTGAGGGAAGCTGTTACCTCACCCTTTTCAAGAGCATACTTCTCGAGGTCAGCCATAGTAGCCTTGCCACTGATGATGTCAGCGCCGATGCCTGTCTTCCAAGAAGCATAGCGGTCATCAACAAACTTGTCGATTCTGCCATCGTCGATAATCTTCTGAGCAATCTTGAGACCGAGAGCAAATGTATCCATACCTGCGATGTAGCTGTGGAAGATATCCTCCATTGTGTAAGAGCCTCTTCTTGCCTTTGCGTCGAAGTTGAGACCGCCGTTGGTAAAGCCGCCTGCCTTAAGAACTTCGTACATGCAAAGTGCTGCATCATATGCATTTGTGGGGAACTGGTCGGTATCCCAGCCAAGCAGAGGATCGCCCTGGTTTGCATCGATAGAACCGAATACACCGTTGTCTCTTGCAACTCTCAGCTCGTGCTGGAAAGTGTGCTGAGCAAGTGTAGCGTGGTTTGCTTCGATGTTCATCTTGAAATCCTTGTCAAGGCCGTACTTGCGGAGGAAGCCGAGAACAGTTGCTGTATCGAAATCATACTGGTGCTTTGTAGGCTCCTTGGGCTTAGGCTCTATGTAGAAATCGCCTGTGTAGCCGATGGAACGAGCATAGTCAACGGTCATTCTCATAAGACGAGCCATATTGTCCTGCTCAAGAGCCATATTGGTGTTGAGAAGAGTCTCATAGCCCTCACGGCCGCCCCAGAATACGTAGCCCTTACCGCCGAGCTTAACGGTTGCTTCAACAGCCTTCTTGATCTGAGCTGCTGCATATGCGAATACATCTGCGGAGGGAGATGTACCTGCGCCGTGCATATAACGGGGGTGATCGAAGCACTTTGCTGTGCCCCAGAGAAGCTTCTTGCCTGTTTCAGCCTGCTTCTTTTCAAGGTATGCAACTACCTTGTCAAGCTCTGCGTTTGTTTCTGCAAGTGAGCCAAACTCGGGAGAAAGGTCTCTGTCGTGGAAGCAGTAGTAGTCGATGGAAAGCTTGTCCATTATCTCAAAAGCAGCGTCAACCTTTGCTATAGCTCTCTTCTCGGGGTCTGTTTCGCCCCAGCTCTTGTCAGCTGTGCCGCAGCCGAACATATCTGTTCCGTCACCGCCCATTGTGTGCCACCAAGAAAGAGCGAACTTAAGCTGCTCTCTCATAGTCTTGCCGCCTACTACCTCGTCGGGATTGTAGTATTTGAATGCAAGAGGATTTGTACTGTTCTTGCCCTCAAAAGGGATCTTGCCTATGTTCTTGAAATACTCGCTCATTGGTTTTTCCTCCATTATGTAAATTTTAAAATTGAACTTATTTTCACGGACATTATATCCGCAAGTTTTATTACATACATTTTATATTGTAATCGGTTACTTGTCAAGCCTTTTTTGTAAAAAACTTATAAAATTTTACAAGAAAAGCAAATTTTGCAGACTTAGAAATCCACTGCGCCAAGCTTTGAATATGCTTTGCGGAGTATATCCTTTGACACGGGATATATCCCGCTGGCGGCATCAGGCTTATCAAGCTTCATCAGACGGAAAATGACGTAATTTTCATCGTGCCCGTCATCGGAATAGAAAGCCGCTTCAACATATTCGCTCTTTATTGCATAGTAGTTTACAGGCTTCAGCTTCACAAGATATTCCGCATCTTTTTCCATCTCAGCGCACAGCCCGTCAAAATCATCACAAACATAATTCACAAGCTTGCATTTCATTGACGAAAGTCTCTTTCTGAGGGGCTGTTCTGCGGAAGCTTTTCTTTTGAAAATATCAAGAAGTCCCATAAATGTCACCTTGCTTTAGCAAGCAGTCCCCTGAGCATTTCCACTCTGAGCCTGTCTCGGTGCTCGGGCTTTACAAGATAGTAAAGGTAGCTTTCAAGGATATTTACTGGGTGCATAAGTCTGCCCTCAATTTTGAAATTGCTGTAGCCCATTGGCACATATTTATTGTATATCGCATCGGGTGAGATGTGAGTTTCAAAGGAAAGGGTATCATAGAAATTCATATTGGTGTTGGGACAGGGAAAATCCGTGTCGGGAACATGTCGCATCATATCCTTATCCGAACCGAACACCTGACGGTTAAGCTCAAACTGACGCTCGCCAAGAAATTCATAATGCTTCTTTCTCCGCTTGCAGTGAGGTGTGCAGTATGGATTTACAAGGAGCTCAATCTTATCTTTGTGGGGCAGTGCTTCAAGCTCGTCAAACCTGTTGTTCCAGTTGTAATCAAGGACAACAAGCTTATAATCCTTTTCAAGCTCCGCAAGAAGTGCTGTCTTGTCCTCCAGCTGCTTCACAGTCGAAGAAATAAGCGGATACAGCGGATAATTTTTTCTTATGTATTCCTCCAGCACGGGCACATTCACAATTATCTCGTTAAGCCCATTTTCCGCAATCCTCGTTATCATATTGCAGAACGGGTCTGACAGATTTTTTTCAGTCACAAGAGGGTTGGTGAATGTATATCTGATAGGTATTCCACGGGAATTGTACTCTTTTATGATGCCGTCAATGAACTCACGCCTTACCGCCCCCACAGCAGCTCTTCCGCCGTTCCACGCAGCGGGAGGAAAACAGCCGTATGATGATGCTATTTTTATATCGTCATAAAACAGCTCAGGGTGCTCACTGAGAGCGTCCGCAAAGGCAAGATTCATTTTATAATTTCCGCAGAAATCGGGAAGATGAAAATTTATACTCATTTAAAGCTATCCTCACAAATCAGATTATAATATCATTTTAACAGATTTTATCTCTCCCGTCAATAGCTTTTGAGTAATTTTTAACAAATACGCTCCATAAGTTATACTTATCTAATAAGCGGTAAAATTCTTGACATTTATACAATTTGGGTGTAAAATAAAATCAAAGCTTATACAGCGTTTTTTAAAGGACACTGAAAGGATCATTTTTGATTATGAGAGGTATTTATTCATCTGTAACGGATATGCGCCGAAAGGTATTCACCGAAGTCGCACGGCTTGCCTACGAGGGCGGTGATTACACACGAATGGAGGATCTGCCCTACAAGATAGTCCCCGGTGACGTGGCTATACACCGTGAATCCATATTCCTTGAAAGAGCCATTGTTGAAGAGCGTCTCAGGCTCGCAATGGGTCTGCCCCTCAGAAGCGTCAGCGAGCACGCACCCGTTTCAAAGGGCGTTAATGAAAGTGCTATTGCCGAAAAATACTACGATCCCCCTCTTGTAAATATCATCAGCTTCGCCTGCAACGCCTGCCCCACTATGCATTATCACGTAACGGACGTTTGTCAGGGCTGCTTTGAAAACCCATGCAAGGAAGTATGTCCCAAGGGGGCTATAAATATCCGTCACGGAAAATCTATCATAGATCAGGACAAATGCATCAAATGCGGAAGATGCAAGGACGTTTGTCCCTATCACGCCATTCTGAAAGTTGAGCGTCCCTGTGCAAGAGCCTGCGGAATGGACGCTATCGGCAGCGATGAGCACGGCAGAGCCAAAATCGATTACGATAAATGCGTATCCTGCGGAATGTGCCTTGTAAACTGTCCTTTCGGAGCAATTGCGGACAAGGGACAGATCTTCCAGCTTATCCACGCAATCAAAACGGGAAAGCGTGTTGTTGCCATAGTTGCTCCCGCATTTTACGGTCAGTTCGGTCCCAAGGTAACTCCCGAAAAGCTTACATATGCAATGAAGCAGCTGGGATTTGACAGCGTTGTGGAGGTCGCAGTTGGCGCAGACCTGTGTACTATCGAGGAAGCCAAGGACTTTGTGGAAAATGTTCCCGACAAGCTTGATTTCCTTGCGACTTCCTGCTGTCCCTCCTGGTCGATGATGGCAAAAAAGCTTTTCCCCGACCTTGCCAAAAACATTTCAATGGCGCTTACTCCAATGGTGCTCACAGCGAGATTGGAAAAGAAAAAGGATCCAGACTGCCGCATAGCTTTCATAGGTCCCTGTGCCGCAAAGAAGCTTGAAGCAAGCCGAAGAACTATTCGAAGCCACGTGGATTTCGTCCTCACATTTGAAGAGCTTATGGGAATGTTCGACGCAAGAGAAGTTGACCTTGAAAATATCCCCGACAGTGAAAATGTTCCTCTCAACGAGGGCACAGGTGCAGGCCGTGGATTTGCGGTAAGCGGCGGTGTTGCGGGAGCGGTTGCTGAGGAAATAAAGCGAATTGCGCCCGATAAGGAAGTTAAAATTGCTTCTGCTCAGGGACTTCACGAATGCAAAAAAATGCTCCAGCTTGCAAAGGCAGGCAAATACAAAGGCTATCTTCTCGAGGGAATGGGCTGTCCCGGCGGCTGCGTTGCAGGTGCGGGAACACTTTGTGCGGTAAACAAGGCTGCCATTGCCATTGACAGGTACAAAAAACAGGCGGATAAGCAGGCCGCATCGGAAACAAGCTATGTTGCCGACCTTGATGTTCTTGAAAAGGACGACCTGCTCTGATACATAAACATAACAGCGTAACATCACGATTTAATGTGATGTTACGCTGCTTTTGGTTTTAATCTCTTTTTATCTCAACCCTGCTGCCGCCGCCAATGTCCTTTTTGACGATTATCTTTTTGTCTATGGCGGTTTTCAGCTCATTCACATGGGAGATTATGCCCACAAGCCTGTTTGAGCCGCCGATATCCATAAGCGCCTTTATCGCTTGTTTCAGTGATTCGTCATCAAGAGAGCCAAAGCCCTCATCTACAAACATACAGTCAAGCTTTATGGCGGGAGCAGATGACTGCACCTCGTCCGAAAGTCCAAGGGCAAGTGCAAGGGACGCCTTGAAGGATTCACCGCCTGACAGCGACCGCACATCTCTCACCGTGCCGTTATAATGATCAAGAACGTCAAGCTCAAGCCCTTTCTGACCATTGCCCTCCATTCGGTCACAGCCTCTTCTTTTAAGCTCATACTGATTGTCGGACATTATAAGAAGCCTGCGGTTCGCCCTTTCGATTATCCTGTCAAAGAAATACATCTGAACCTGTCTCTTATACACATCTCCGAGCCCACGAGACGCTACGCTATCT
>CAMBJF010000045.1 GCA_945867875.1 uncultured Ruminococcus sp.
TTTGCTCTTGTAATTTTCTGCGTTTTGTATTATAATTATTATTAGCTATAAGTGTGCCCACAGGCGCATTATGCATTTTTATAAGGATATTCCGCAAGGCTTTTATATATGAAAGGAGCTCCGCTTATGGGACTTTTCGACAGTGCCGCTTTCAAAATAACCGAACAGGGTCTTGACGCTGCCTGGTACAAGCAGCAGGTCATAAGCCACAATATCGCAAACGTTTCCACCCCCGACTTCAAGGCTAAGACCGTCGATTTCGGGCTCGTGCTCAAAGAAAAGATGAAGTGCCCCTATCACGGCAGGACAAGCTGTCCCCACGATCATCTCAAATCCGAAAACGGCTCCGCTCAGGTTTCGGGTTCTGATGCTTCAAGCGGCAATGACGACGAGCTCGTGTGGGTGAACACTACATATGAAACAAACACCAGCCAGCTCCTCAACGGCAACAATGTTGACATCGAAAAAGAGGGGCTGTAACTTGTTGACGTTCAGTATCAGTACAAAACTATGATCGACTATATGAACAGCCAGTACGCTATGATACGCCGTGCAATTGGTAAATAAGATATTGTAAATTTCAAGTAATTCCGAAAGGAGACCGCTATGGGATTTTTAAGCTCACTTGATATTGGCCATTCCGCTCTCTCGGCTCAGAGACTGAGAATGGACATTATTTCTCAGAATATAGCAAATCAGGATTCCTACAACACCGCCACAGGCGAGCCGTACTGCCGCCAGCTCACGGTGATAAGCGAGAAAAAGGATTTCGCAGGGGTTCTGAACAAATACACCACCCGTGACAAATCCACCCACAGCAGAGGTGTTTATTACAGGGCAAATCAGGACAAGTACCGTCTTGCGGGCGCTGTTATCACTGAAGTCATCGACGATGATGCGCCTATGACGCCTGTGTATGACCCTGACAATCCCCTTGCCGATGAAAACGGCTACATATATCACTCAAACGTTGACAACACCAAGGAGCAGACAGACCTTATGGCGGCTCAGCGTGCCTATGAAGCCAATGCCTCAGCCATCGAAGTCGTAAAGGCTATGATGAGCAAGGCCTCCGAGCTGAAGGGCAACTGAGTTTCAAAGATATGATAAAAGAAAGGATCCGATAAAATGTACATCGTTCCCATAAGCTCCGCAATAACCCCTCTTGATATACTGTCCCAGAACGAAACTGCGGCGGCAGAGAGCAGCAAGACCGATTCCCCCTCCTTTGCGGACGTTTTCAGAGAGGCAGTTACCGATGTCACCGACACCCAGCAGGTCGTAAACGAGGATTCCGCCCGCCTTGTTATGGGCGAGATCGACGATCTGCACACTATATACAATAATCTCACAAAGGCAGAGATAGCCGTGGAGACTTTCGTTGCCATAAAGGATGCCTGCCAGCAGAGCTATGACCAGATAATGCAGATGAGTATGTAAGTTCACCGGAAGGGAAATAACAGGGAATGAACGAAAAAATTCAAAAGACCATAACCACTGTCAAGGAATACTGGGGCAGACAGACCAAAAAGACCAAGGGCATTTACATAGGCGGTCTGGCGCTGGTGCTCATAATTGCCATAGTTGCAGTGGTGCTTCTCAATAAAAAGGATTATGTTGTTCTGTATGAGGGTCTGGACACCTCCGAAGCTGCGGAGATAGTTCAGCTCATCGAGGAATCGGGATATGAATGCACCCTCCGCTCCGGCGGCACTATCGTAGTACCCAAGGGCACTGAGGACAAGATCGCAATGAATCTTGCGATGCAGAAATACCCCAAGTCATCTATCAATTACGATACATACACCACCAACGTGGGAATGTTCACAACAGAGTCGGAAAAGCGTCAGTATGAGCGCATTGCTGCGGAGGAAAGGCTTTCCGCAATACTCTCTTCATTCGAGGGCGTTCGTGATGCTGTTGCGACACTCACTATCCCCGAAAAGAAAAACACCGTTATTGAGGCGTACAAGCAGGAGCCTTCCGCAAATGCTGTCATCTACCTTGAGGACGATGTTAAGCTCTCAAATGAGCAGATAGAGGGTATGACCTACCTTATCACCACCTACGGCATAAAGAAAGAGAACATCACCTTAGTTGACAACTACGGCGCACTTCTTCTTGCCGAGGACACCCCTGCGGACGTTGTTGCGGAGGAAACAAGAAAGCTCAAATTCAAGAATGACCTTGAAGATCAGATACGTGAGAAGATCGAAGCTCTCCTTATCCCCGCTTACGGCGAGGACGGCTTCTCGGCGGCTGTAAATATGGTCTTAAACTTTGACAGCAAGGTATCCGAGGACACCGTTTACACCCCCTCCACCAACGATGAGCGAGGTATGCTCCAGCACACGGACGCATCTCAGGCAAGCGGCTATGCCACTGCCGACGGCGGCGTTCAGGGCGTTGAGACCAATGCAGATGACACATATCCCGAGGGAACCACCAACGGAAACGGTCAGTGGACGGAAAACTCCGTTTCAAACACATACCTTGTTAACACCTACAAGGAACAGGTCGAAAAGGCAGGCTATGTTATCGACGGACTTTCGATCTCCGTTGTTATCTACACCGATTATCTCCCCGATACCACAAGGCAGAACCTTGTAAATCTCGTGGCAAATGCAGGCACGGTAAATCCCGCAGTTGCTCAGGACGTTGTTACCGTTACAAATCTCCAGAAAACTCCCGATACAGTCGATGCAAGCGCCCAGACCTTTATCTTTGGTCTCACTCTCAGCCAGCTTGTTATCCTCGGTGCGATACTTCTCGGAATACTTCTCATTCTCATTATTATTCTTGTATCTCTCAGAACAAGTACCAAGAGGAAGAGAAGGGAATTCGAGAAAACAATTCTTGCACAGCACGCTCCCGCAGAGGGAGAACCCCTTATCGACAGCTTCTTCTCTCTCAGCGATGAAGGCTCGCCCTCCGTTGACATTCCCAGTCTCAATGCGGACACAGGCGTGGAGACAAAGGAAACTATCATCAGGAGAGAGCTTACAGACTTTGCAAGGACCAGCCCCGAGATCGTGGCACAGCTCCTCAGAAGCTGGGTACACGAGGAAGAGGAAAATGCAGGCAAATCCAAGAAGAAAAAGGAAGAGCCCGCTCCCCAGCCCGAAGAGGAGAAAAAGTAACACTTCCCTTATAAGCCGAAAGGAATGTTTTCAATGAGCGATCTGCTTGAACTTACCCCAAGACAAAAAGCCGCTGTGGTCATTACCGCTCTGGGAACGGACAATGCCGCAGGAGTATATAAACATCTGAGCAATGATGAAGTTGAAACGCTGACACTTGACGTTTCAAGTCTCCCCTATCTTGATGCAGCTATGGCGGACTCGGTGCTCAATGAGTTCTATGAGCTGTGCCTTACACAGAAGGTCATCACCGACGGCGGCGTTGAGTACGCAAGAGACGTTCTCACCAAGGCATTCGGTGAAGAGGCTGCCGCAAGACTGATGAGCAAGATAACCAAGACTATGCAGTCCAAGGCATTCGAGTTTGTCAGAAAATCCGACTACAAGAACCTACTTGCCATTGTTCAGAACGAGTACCCTCAGACTATCGCACTTATCCTCTCCTATGCCACATCGGAACAGGCTTCCGCTGTTCTGAACGAGCTGCCTAAGGAGAAGCGGGTTGAGGTAGTTGAGAGAATAGCAAAGATGGATTCCGCATCTCCCGACACGGTAAAGGCTATCGAAGCCACCTTGGAAAGGAAATTTGCCTCCATCGTTTCTATGGACACCACCGAGGTCGGCGGTATCAACACTGTTGCGGATATCCTCAACAAGGTCGACCGCTCCACCGAAAAATACATCTTCGACGAACTCTCCGTCAGAGACCCTGTTCTCGTGGACGAGATCAAGAAGAAAATGTTCGTATTCGAGGATATCCTCACTCTCGACTCTATGTCCATTCAGAGATTTATCCGAGACTGCGACACCAAAGATCTTGCTGTTGCCATCAAGGGCTCCAACGAAGAGGTCGCTGCGGCACTCTTTGCCAATATGCCTCAGAGAATGCAGGAGTCCATTCAGCAGGAGATCGAATATCTGCATAATATCCGTATGCGTGACGTTGAAGAAGCTCAGCAGCGTATCGTAGGCATTATCAGACACCTTGAGGAAGAGGGCGAGCTTGTTATCGGTAAGGGCGGAGATGATGAGATAATTGCTTAAAATAGTCAAATCAAAGGTCTACAGCTTCGACAGCTCAAAGCTCGTTCCTGTTGGCGAGCAGCCGAAGGAAGCTGAACCAATACCCGAACCCGAGGAGCATATCCCAACTCCCGAGGAGATTGCGGCTCAGAAAGAAGCTGAGCGTGCAAAACGCCTTGAGGACGAGACTAAGCGATTCAATGAAGCGGTGATAAAGCGTTCCGACGAGATAATCGCCGCCAAAAAGAAGAAAATGGACGAGGATTACGAGAAGATCGTTGCGGCAGGAAGAAATTCCGCCGAAAAGATGATCGAAGATGCCCGTTCTAAGACAAGAGCTGTTTTTGAAGCCACCGATGAGGAATGCAAAAAGCTCAGGGAAAAGGCTGAAAAGGAGGGCTTCGAGGCGGGATTTGAAGCGGGAAAGGCTGACGCTGTAAAAAAGTGCGACAAGTACCTTGAAACGGCAGGTGCTCTGCTTTCCGAGATAAATGCCAAGAAAGAAGCCTACTACATCTCCCACGAATACGAGCTTTGCGAGACTGTTCTCGATATGGTGAAAAAGATCACCCTGTCCGAGATAAAAACAGACCCCGAGGTCATTGACCGAATTGCCGCAAATGCAGCTAAGAGCTTCCGAAATTCCGATTATGTGAAGATATCCCTTGCGAAGGGCGAGGCTTCAAGAAAATTCGTGACGGACAAGGAATTTGTAAAGTCCCTTATCCCGTTCATTCCAGAAATAGATGTTGAGGAGCTTGACCCTGAGGACGCTCCCCCGGGCACTGTCATTCTTGACAACGGTTCGGAGATAATCGACGCTTCGGTTCCCACCCAGCTCGATTTCCTCAAAGAAATCATGAAAAAATCCCACGGCGGCGAAGAGGAAAAATAACCGCTTTTATGACGAGGTTGTACAGATGGATCTTAAGGCTGTAAGAAATGCTGTGAGAACGGCTGAGCTTTACCGCTATCAAGGCAAAATTGAAAAAATTATCGGTATGACCATTGAAGCCAGCGGCCCTGTCTGCAACATCGGCGATGTATGCCGAATTTATAAAAAGGGCAGGTCGGGCGATTTCATTTACGCCGAGGTCGTGGGTTTCCGTCACGGCACTGTTATGCTTATGCCATACACGGACATTGAGGGCATAGGCCCCGGGTCTGTGGTGGACAACACGGGGGACAAGCTGAAAGTCGGCGTTGGCGACTGCCTTATCGGCAGGGTCATAAACGCTGTGGGCGACCCCATTGACGGCGGTGCGCCGATAAAAACGCTTGAAAGCTACTCCATTGCGGGCGAACCCGTTAATCCCCTCACACGCCCTGCAATACACGATATTATCCCCTTCGGGGTGAAAGCCATTGACGGTCTGCTCACCATCGGCAGAGGTCAGAGAATGGGCATTTTTGCAGGCTCGGGCGTTGGTAAATCCACACTTCTCGGTATGATAGCGAGAGAAGTCCAGGCGGACATCAACGTCATTGCCCTTGTGGGCGAGCGAGGCAGAGAGGTTCTCGAATTTATCCAGCGTGACCTTGGTCCCAAAGGTATGGCAAGATCGGTGCTGGTGGTGGCAACATCAGACCAGCCCTCTATGATGAGAAACAAGTGCCCTATGACCGCCACCGCAATTGCGGAGTATTTCAAGGACAAGGGCAAAAATGTTCTGCTGATGATGGACTCTCTCACACGTTACGCTATGGCGCAGCGTGAGATAGGTCTTGCCACGGGAGAGGCCCCTATTGCAAGAGGCTACACCCCCTCCATTTACACGGCGATGCCAAAGCTTCTGGAGAGGGCGGGCAATTTTGAAAAGGGCTCTATCACAGGAATATACACCGTGCTCGTTGAGGGCGATGACACCAACGAGCCTATTTCCGATACCGTAAGAGGTATCATCGACGGACATATAATCCTGTCGAGAAAGGTTGCGGCAAGGAACCATTACCCCGCTATCGAGGTCCTTGATTCGGTATCCCGTCTGATGTCGGAGATCGCTCCGAAAGATCAGAAAGATGCCGCTTCAAAAATGAGAAATCTTCTTGCCACCTATTATGCAAATGCCGATCTGGTCAACATCGGAGCTTACAAAAAGGGCACAAATCACGCTCTTGACGAGGCTCTGAGGAAGATTGACAAGATAAATGCGTTCCTCTGTCAGTCCACCGACGAAGCGTTCAGCTTTGAGGACACGGTGAAGATGATGAAGGAAGCTGTCAGCTGATGTTGGAGGTAATTTTCTTTGAAGAAATTCCACTTTACTCTTGACAAGCTCCTTGACTTCAAGGGTCAGGTGCTTGAAAGGGAAAAAAACAGTCTGGCTTCCCTTAATGCGCAGAAAGCCGAGGCTCTTGAAATGAAAGCCGCTCTGGAGCTTGAAATGAAAGAAGCTCAGGACGACTTCAACTACAGGGCGCAGAAAGGCATTTCCGCTATGGAAATGTTCATCTTCAAGGAGCACCACAATACTCTGAGACTTCAGATTGAGGATATCAAAGCCTCTATCGTCTCCCTCGACGCGGCTGTTGAAAGGCAGCTGGGCGTTGTTACGGAGGCATCAAAGGAAGTCAAAAGCCTTGAGAAGCTTGAAGAAAAGCAGCTCGAGGACTACAAATTCAAGGCAGCAAAGGCTGATGAACAGTTCATCGAAGAATATGTGAACGGGGCATCGGTAAGGGCTGCAATGGCGGACAGCGCCGTCTGATATCAGGTCACAATGCTTTGAGCAGTTTCTTCTGCACGGCAAAAATGCGTTTGACATATAAAATTTTTTGAAAGGAGGTCAGAAAATGGGCGAAATTTCTTTGCCGTCAGAGCTTATGGCGGCAATGAATGTTTTCAGCGGCACGGACACATCTCCCCTGTCTGCTCAGGACAGCACTGAGGGCGGCTCTTTTGGGGCTGTGCTCGGACTTCTGATGACGGACACAGGCGACAGCACGGCGGTTTTGCAGGCTGATGCAAAGACTGACACGGCTCCCGAAATATCTGCGGCAGATGCACTTTCTGCGGCGGTAAAGGGCGAGACTGTGACAAAGATTCCCGATGTATTCACCGAAAAGGGCGCAACTGCGTTTATAAAGGCACTGGCGGCTTTTTCAAAGGACAATACGGACAATGCTTTTTCCGAAGCTGTGTGGGACGGCGTTTCACCCGAAGAGAGAACGGCTTTTGCAGAGCTTCTTTATGCGGCGGTCGGGACTTTCGGTGATGAAAATGTCAGCACGGACACGGCTCCCGACAAGGTAATAAAGCTTGCTGCGGATATCGTTGTACGGTCAGCGAAAAAATCGGCTGATGACAGCGGTGAAAAGGCTGATGTCACTGAGGACGCTGCACTTATGGCAGGACTCAGCGGATTTATCCGTCCTGTTCAGGTCGTCTCGTATGGATCATACAGCACTGAGTCGGAAAATACGGACAATGTAAACACTGCTCCCGTTAATGCTGTTTCGGAAAATGTTCAGACGGTATCGGCTGAAAGCGCACCTGTTGTCATTACGGGTGATATCTCCGAAAAAATTACGGAGCTCTTCCCTGACAAGGAACAGGCTGCGGACATCACGGCGGCTGTTGAGAAGCTTGCTGATGCAAGCCCCGAGGAGATAACAAGCTTCTGCGAAAAGCTTGCAGACGGGCTGAAAGGCTCGGTGGAAGTCATCTCCCCCGCTCCCGAAAATACCGAAGCTATGCACCTTGATTTTGGCAGACAGTCCGTTCAGGGCTTTATGTCAAGGGTCAACAGGCACGATGACATCATCTCCGAAGACGGTGCACAGATGCTTATTCAGAACGCTCCAAAAGCGCAGTCTGCGGACATCATTCCTGATGAGGCTGTCCCCGAAAATGAGGACGTCGATGTTCAGATAATGGACCGCATAGACCTTTACAGAGACATTTTCAGCGATAATTTTTCCGAAAAGGAAATATCGGTGAAGCTCAGTCCCGATGAACTGGGAAATGTCGAGGTGAAGATAAAGCGCACGGGTGATGGCTTTGAAATAAGCTTCACGGCGCAGAAGGCCGAGGCAGCCGAGCTTATTGCCGACAAGGCTTCCGAGCTTGAAAAGGCTATGGCTTCAAGGGGAATTGCCCTGAGAGAAATGACTGTTGCAAGGCAGATCGTTACAAATGAAGCTGACGGTGGTATGAATAATGATACATTCGGCGGCGGACTTTACGGCGGCGCTCAGAACGGTCAGAACGGCTCTGAAAGGCACTTCACATTCGGCGGAAACACTCTGCCTGACACCGATCAGGACAGCAATAGCTCTTCTGACAGCGAATTTAACAGGGAGGCGAAACTATGGGTATCAGCGTAAACGATTTTTCCTCTGACAATCTCACAGGAAAGGTTTACTCGAAATATTCCACAAACGAGATAGACACAAACGTTACTGACAGCGACAGCTCAAGCTATCTTGATTTTGACGGATATCTGAAGCTCCTTACTTCTCAGATGTCAAATCAGGACTTCAACAATGCTATGAGCGACTCCGAATTTATCCAGCAGATGGCTTCTTACTCAATGATGGAGGCTATTTCTCAGCTCACACAGCAGAATGCTGTAACATACGCATCTTCTCTTATCGGAAAGGCTGTTACGGTAAGCAACGGCTCGGCACCCGAAACAGGTATCGTTGAATCAGTTACTATGACCAGCGACGGCTGCAAGGTTCTTGTAAACGGCTCACTTTACGGCACTGATGCAATTTCCGATGTAGTTGACGGCGATGTTTACACTCAGCTCAGAGCATTTATCGGTCAGACCGTTGAGATAAAGGACGGCGACAACACCATTACAGGCAAGGTAACAGGCATTATCATCAAAAACGGCAACGGCTATGTTACCATTGACAACAAGAACTCCTACCTTATGAATGCCATAACAAATGTTATCAAGCCCGAGGGCAGCGATGACAGTTCAGATGAGAGCAAGGACGCCGAAAACGGCGATACCACAGGCGATACTGAGACAGAAGGCACTGCCACAGCTGAGGAAAATCCCGCAGGCGCAGTGAACAAGGGTGATGTATCGGGCACTGTTTACGCATCACAGGCTTCCTATGACGCTCTTATGAGAATGCTCGATGACACTTCCGATGATGACAGCTCACCTATTGACGCAGAGCTCAGGACTGCAAGAGTAAATTCACAGCTTGGCGATATGAGCAGATATATGACTGCAAGTGTCAACACTCAGGCAGCAGCATCGGGTCTTACAAGCGACCGTATCCCCGCTCCCTATGCATCAGGCGTGACCGAAGCTCCCGCAGCTCAGGATAATGCTTACGCAGCAGCTCCCGTTTATGCATCTCAGAGCAGCTCCTCCTACGACAAGGGCGATGTCTCGGGAACCGTGAACGTGACTGACAGAGACGCTGAGTCAACAAGCCTTGAACAGTATTCCTCAGAGACCGATTATGATTTTATGCCTCAGAGCACAAGAAAATATGCTGACAAGTACCCCGTTGAAGCAGCATTTGCGGATTCAGTGGGGACTAAAATGGCTGATATCAGATTCATCGGCAACACAAGTGTAAACTCCAAGATCGACACATCTTCCATTCTTTGCTACTCCCCCAGCGGCAGAGCAGTTACCGACATCGGCTGGTGCGGCAAGGGTCGTCTCGGCGAGGTCGTTACATTCGCTGACGGCAGACAGAGAGTTGAGATAATCGGACCCACAGAGGTATCCTACCTTTACACAACGGGCAATTACACCCTTGACCAGATATGCGATTATACTATCGTTGACGGTTCTCTTCAGGGAAAGCTCAGTGATTTCGAGGTTGCGATACGTCACTACGCAAAGGAGTACACCGAGGCTGAAAAGAAGGCTATGGCTGAATTTGAGCAGTATGCAAGGTGGCACGCAAGCACTCAGTATCAGTTTTGATCTGCAGGTCTTATAAAGGGCTGTGAAAACGGCTCGGAGAAAGGACTGAAATTATGCTTATCAATGAATACTTACAGCTGAGAGGTGCGGCGGCTGCCGAACAGAACAGGCAGGACACGGCTCCAAATTCACCTGACACTGCGGCTAAGACTTCGGAAAGCCCCTTTGCGGCGGAACTCAAAAGCCTTATGGCGGCACAGAACGGTGCGGGAAATGCTTACCGGTTTACCCCAACAACTGCGGAACAGCTTGAAATAATGTCGGGGATAAATTTCTCACGTCACGCTGTGGAAAGAATAAACCAGCGCAACATCGACGTTATGACGGGCGGAATGCTCCAGCGGCTCTCAAAGGGCGTTGAGCTTGCGGAAAGCAAAGGCTCGGACGATGCTCTCGTTATCGTGGACAAGACCGCTTTTGTGGTAAGCGTCCGCAGCAACAAGGTCATCACTGCGGTGAATGCAGATGATATGCAGGGCAATGTTTTCACAAACATCGACTCAACTGTAATTATGTAAAAATAAGAGGACAAAACGGCTTGGACCTTTTCGGAAAGCCATTCTCCCGACCGACTGACGGAGAAATATCCTCACAAAAATATTATGACAGGAGTTTTTTGAAATGGTTAGATCACTTTATTCAGGCGTTTCGGGACTTAAATCCCACCAGACCAGAATGGACGTTATCGGCAACAACATCGCTAACGTAAACACCTACGGCTACAAGGCTTCCAGAACCTCTTTCTCGGACATCTACTATCAGTACCAGCGCACCGAGACAGGCGGACGTGCTACCTACGCAGGAAACAATCCCTCTCAGGTAGGTTACGGCGTTCAGGTGGCTTCCATCGACAAGGATATGTCGATGTCCAGCTTCCAGAACACAGGAAGAACTCTCGACCTTGCTATTGCGGGCGACGGTCTCTTTATGTGCGGCTCTCTTGACAGAAACGGTCAGGTAAGCTCCGTTACATACACAAGAATGGGCAACTTCGGCATCGACTCCGTTGGTAATCTCGTTAATGCAAACAACGAATTTATCCTCGGAACAATGAACACTATGAGGATCGACGGCGGTACATATTCCACCACCGAAATGATCGACAAGGAGCCTGCGGACACACCAAATGAGCTTGATACCATCAATGTAAATGATCTTGTTTGGGACGCTTTCAAGCCCGAATGCAAGATCGAATTTGACGATGTTGCGGCTAAGTACAAGACTGCCGACACAACTACAACTCCTGCAAGAAATCAGGTCATCTTCACAGGTACAGACCCCTCTGACACCACCCGTCAGATAGCTTTTGACAAGGACACTTCGGGTATCACCGAGCAGACCAATGCTGATGTGGCAGCTCCTACTGCTGCTCCCGGCGTTGAAGTTGCTTCCGACTACATTCTCTACAATGTAAACGGCAAGTTTGTAAATGCTCAGGGCGTTATCTTCGACCCCGATGCATCTTCCGAGGCTAACAAGCCCCTTTACACCGACAAGGACGGCAACTACTACACATATAAGTGCACCACCACCAAGGATGCTGCAGGCAATGTTCAGAAGACCTACACCTACACCCGTCAGGACGTTACAGGCGACGTTGGTTCAAGAACCTTTGCTGACAGCACCGAGGTATATACATACAATCAGGTAACAGATAACTTCGAGGCTACCGATGCAAGAGGAAACACCATTTATGCGGATATGACCGACGGTTCCCTTAAGTATTCCGACCTCGACGGCTTCACTATCGGCGCTGACGGCGTTCTCACCGCTCAGTACGCAAGCCAGATGCGTTCACTTGCACGTATCGAGCTTGCTACATTCGATAACGTTGAGGGTCTTACCGAGATCGGTGACACCGCATTCTCACAGAGTGCCGCTTCGGGCGAGGCTAACATCAAGCGTCCCGGCGACTCCGGTGCAGGCGAGATACAGTCCTCCAAGCTTGAAATGTCAAACGTTAACCTCGCAAATGAGTTCTCCGATATGATCGTAACTCAGAGAGGCTATCAGGCAAACGCAAGAATCATCACCACTTCCGACTCTATGCTTGAAGAGCTCGTAAACCTCAAGAGATAATCCAACAATTTTTTCCCAAGCTGCCCGAGGCGGTGCTTCGGGCGGTGAGGGGATATTATTCAAGGGGAAATTAAAATGATAAAGCTTACCCGTGTGAATGGCACAATACTGCTCGTAAATGAAAGCTTCATTGAAACTGCGGAGGAAACTCCCGATACTGTTGTGACTATGCAGAACGGTCACAGATACTTCGTCCGTGAGACTGTGGACGAGATACTCCTTAAAACTATGGAGTTTGAGAGAGAAAGAAATATCCGATAATAAAGGATTTATTATATAGATTTTTTCATCGAAAGGATTTGCTGTTATGAATATAGCGTGGCTCATAGGTGTTGTTATTGCAGTAGGTATGACTGTTTTCGGAATGGTCTCGGGCGGTGAGATCGGCTGGTTCTGGGATCTTCCCTCGGTAGCGATAGTTCTCGGAGGTACTGTGGGTGCGGTAATCGCAAACTACCCTATGAGTACCCTGAAAAACATCGGAAAGCTTATGAAGCTTGCGATTTTCAGCCCCAAGTATGACCCCGAAAGCTACATAGAGCAGATGGTGGATTACTGCAAAACTGCCCGTCAGAAGGGTATCCTTGCCCTTGAAGAGCAGGCAAACGCCTGCACGGACACTTTTATGAAGTCCGCTCTTATGCTCATCGTCGATGCAAACGATTCGGACAAGGTAAAGTCGATGCTTGACGACTCCATAAACTTCCTCTGCGACAGACACGACCAGAACATCGCTATTTTCGGACGTGCATCGGGCGTTGCACCTGCATTCGGTATGGTCGGTACTCTCTGCGGACTTATCGGTATGCTCAAGCAGATGGACCCTACAGACCCCAACTCAGCTGCCAGCCTCGGAGGCGCTATGGCTACGGCGCTTGTTACAACATTCTACGGAAGCCTTCTTGCCCACGTTCTTTTCACCCCTATCGGAAACCAGCTCCAGTATCTTCACAACAGTGAAGTTCTCTGCCTCCAGATAGTCGAGGAGGGCACTCTTGCAATAATCTCGGGCGCTAACCCCAGATACGTTGAGGAGAAGCTCAGAATGATGCTTCCTATGAACACTGCAACCAAGAAAAATGGCGGTTCAGAGTCTGTCTCTTATACACATCTGACGCTGCCGACGATATGCAGTGTGTA
>CAMBJF010000046.1 GCA_945867875.1 uncultured Ruminococcus sp.
AACAAAATTATGCTCGAAAATCCGCACACATTTCTTATGAAGACAGGTTCTTATTGTATAATATGATAAATATAACATATTTGCGGAGAAGTATATAAAAAAATACAGTACATTGATGTTCAAATCAAAACACTGCATCATATAAAAACCGTGCTCCGCATTAAATAAGCGCAGCACGGTTTGGACTTGTTATATATTTTTCAGAAAATCTTTTATGAGCTTTACATACTCGGGAACTTTCATTATTGTTGCGATGTGTCCCCCTGTCATATGGCATATAACGGGGGAGGGCATCATATCCGTCAGGTCCTTCTGCATATCCGCTGTGAAAAATGCGTCATCTTCGGGAAGTATGAGCAGGACTTTTCCGTCAAGATATTCAAAATCCGATTTCTTGCATGGGTGAGGTCAACAATGCTGAAAACCAGCTTTGAAATGTGCAGGTCAAATTCAGCGGTGTAATTTTTGAAAATGTCATTGGTCATTTCCGTCATATAGAAGCGCTCCTCGGCGGAAGCGTCCTTTACGTGACCCATAATTGTTTTTTTGTTGGACTTTCGCATAATTTCATATGGCATTTTCTCAATTGCTTTTAATGCACAGGAGCTGTCACTTTGTATTTCTTCCTCAGCGTTCCCAGAACATTTTCGGATATGGCGGCGGTGGAGAGCAGGCATATTCCCGCAGTTCTCTCAGGGTGCTTTACAGCAAGCTCCTGAGCCATATATCCGCCGAATGATGCGCCTATCCACACTGCCTTGTCTATCCCAAGGACATCAAGAAGACCGATGATTCCCTCGGTGAGCTGAACGGCGTCGGTATATGCATATGGATAATCAATGGCGATCATTCTGTATTCGTCCTCGAATGCCTTTATGTAAGGGAATGCAAGCTCCGGGTCGCCAAGTCCGCCCACAAGAAAAACAAGTACCTTATCACCCTTGCCGCCATCAAGATAGTTAAATGTTGCCCCGTTCACATCAGCGGTCTTGTAGCTGTGGGTCTCAAAGAAACGCTTCTTTTCACGGCGGTATGACATTGGCTCGGGAAGCGCCTTTTCATTGTCATAGGGCAGTCCGCAGCACCGCTTTATGTCCTGCGCCCACTGCTCGGGATATTTCATTAAAAGCTCTTCATGACCCAAGTCTCTTGACATTATGTCCGCATCGGGGAAATGCTTCTCGTATCTCTCAAAATATTTATCCCCCATTTTCAGAGCATAGAAAATATGAACCGTGGTGTTTTCAACACGGATATTGTCCTCGAGGGGAGTTATAAGGTCGGAATAGAACTGATTTTTTATGCTGTCCTTTGTGGCACACTGGGCGCTTTTAAGATAATTGCCGAAAAATTCAATGGACTTTTCGACCTACTCGGGGTCTTTGCCCTCCTTTGCCGCCTGCTTTCTCTGCATATTCGCCATCCAGTCGGGGAGCTTGCCGCTTTTTGCGCTTTTTTCCATAATTGGGCACACGATGCCCGACTGTATTTTTGCTCCGATGACCCCTGCCTGATCAAGGTCTGAGCTGCCGATAAAGCCGTGGTCAATGTGGATATTTTTGCGCTGAATGAGCAGTCCCACAAAGCTGCCGCCAAGGGAACAGCCGTATGCCGCAAAAATTTTTCCGTCAAATTTTTCCTTGATGTAGTGCTCTATCCTCTCGCACTCTTCATACATATTTTTAAACTCCGCATTGGGCTGAGTTTCGTCAAAGCCGTCGTATGATACCGCAACTACCTGAAATGCGTCGGTGAGCAGGGGGATTGTTCCCTTGAATACCGACCAGTGGCAGCAGGTCCCTGGGAGGAGGAGCATTACAGGAGATGTTTCTTTTCCGAATCTGTAGAATTTCATATATTTAAATGTTCCTTTCTGATTTTATTAGATACGGCTAACTCAAATATAGGGCAAGTTAGCTTATGATAACCCAAAGCTATTATATCACTTGTGTTTTTATTTGTCAATAGAAACACCGCATACTGAAATGATATCAGTATGCGGTGATGTGTGTTTATTTTCAGTCTACGATATAAAAGCCTGCGCTCTTCGGGGGAACATTTATCCTGCCGCTTTCGGCTGATGACTTGCCGCCGAAGCTGTAGATGCATTCACCGAGAGAAAGGCTGCTTTCAAAGGAAACTGCCCTGTCTGCGGGGTTGATGATAACGAGTATCCTTTCGCCGCCTGCACTTCTCACATATGCAAGAGGATATGCGTTCTTTTCCGCATATACAAATTCGATCTCACCCTTGCTCAGAAGTGCCTTGTGGGACTGCCTGATGCTTATAAGGTGCTGCACCTCGTGCCACAGGGAATTTTTATCAGCCATTTCAGCGGCTGCCGTGGGTCTGTCGGTGCTTTCGTCCTGCCTGATGTAAAGGGCTTCCTTGGGAGCGGAGCTGAAGCCTGCGTTGGTAGTATTATCCCACTGCATAGGTGAGCGTGAGCCTGTTCTTCCGTAGCCGCCCTCAACGGAGGCAAGTCCCTCAACATATCTCATACCAATTTCATCGCCGTAATAGATAAATGGTGCACCCGGCATTGAGAGGAGGAATGCAAAGGCAATTTTCAGGTTATCTCCCTTTATGGAGCGGGCAAGCCTGTCCATATCGTGGTTGCCGGAGGGAATGCAGATAAGGCCCTTGCGCTCTGACTTTTCGTAATTCTCTATATATTTTGCCACAAACTCGGAAACATCGCCCTTGCCTCTGTCGGAGAAGAAAGGCTCTTCGCAGCGGAAAAGGTCATTGTAATGGGAGGGACCGAAATGGAGCAGAAAATCCATATGGAAGCCGCCCTGAATGGACTTGTCAGGCTCGCCCCACTCTGAGACCATTGCTGCATCGGGAAATTCTCTGTCCAGAAATTCTCTTACATTCTGCCAAAGCTTTATAGTTCCCTTGCTGTCCTCATCGTTCTTCACAAGAGAGCCTGCCATATCCACACGGAAACCGTCGCAGCCCATTCCCAGCCAGAAGCGCATAACGTCCTTCATAGCTTCAAGGGTAGCCTTGGGACCCTCTGCGTCCATAGGCTGCTGCCAGGGGCGGTCGCATCTGTAGAAGCCGTAATTCAGTGCAGGCTGATGGGAGAAAAAGTTTACCGCACAGGAGCCGTCACGGGCGGAAATTCCTCTGATGCAGCCCATTCCCTGAGGCTCCTCCCAAATGCTGTCAGTCCACACATAGCGGTCGGTGTATTCGTTTTTCTCAGCTTTCATAGATTCCTTGAACCATTTATGCTGTACGCTTGTGTGACCCGGAACAAGGTCAAGGAGAACGTGCATATCACGCTTGTGGACTTCCGCAAAAAGGCGCTTCAAGTCCTCGTTTGTGCCGTATCGGGGAGCGGCCTTGCAGTAATCGGAAACATCATAGCCTGCATCTCCGAAAGGGGACTCAAAGCAGGGATTTATCCATATAGCGTTGCAGCCAAGCTCCTTGATGTAGTCGAGCTTTTCGGTGATACCGTTGAAATCGCCTATGCCGTCGCCGTTGGTGTCATTGAATGACTGGGGATAGATCTCGTAAAATACCGCATTGTCAAGCCAGTTCTGCATAATTTTTTCCTCCTGATAATTTATTCGGTTTCTTTTTTGCCTATGGGGTAAATTTTTTCGGGGATATAATCAGCCATTGTCATAGGAGGTCTTGTACTTTGATGTGAGAGACATTCCCGTTTCCGACTCGTCATCATTTAAATGATCTCCTCCCCTTGAAATATTGATCTCTATATGATATAATACTACTTAAATACATAAAATTCTATTATAAATATACTGTATAATGATACTATCCTACTTTAAAGGGGGCTTTTCGTTGAAAGATACCGCATATGAGGAAAAATGCAGGCACAGCTCGCTGTATATTCCCTATACCTACTACAAATGTGTGATACCGAATTTTTATCCCTGCGTGCCCCTGCATTTTCACAGCGAATTTGAGATAAACTACATTCGTGAGGGCAGAGGACTTTTCAGCTGCGGCGGTCACAGCTTTGAAGCCGCCGTTGGGGATATCGTCATAGTCCTGCCCGACAAACTTCATTCCATATTCAGCGAGAACGGCGAAAAGCTTATTTATGACACCGTTGTATTCAACAGATCGATGCTCTGCGGAAGTTCCGAGGACCGCTGTTATGCCGAATGTTTAAGCCCTCTTTTTGCGGAAAACACTGCCCTTGACCTGCCCGTGACGGAAAAAAACAGCCATTACCCCCAAATACGTGAGGCAATGGAAAATATAATGAGCTTTGCCAAGGAAAACAGCGGCGAGGGCGACCTTATGCTAAAAAGCGAGCTTATGAAGCTGTTCTGGCTCATAATAAAAAGCGGGGCTGTGTCCTGTGATATGGAGCCGAAGCCATATGACAAGAATATCCTGAAAGCTCAGGAATACATCAGGAACAGTTACAGCTCAGAGCTTACCGTAAAAAAGCTTGCGGACACCGTTCATCTCAGCGAGAGCTATTTTATGGGCAAATTCAAGGAGGTAACGGGAATGAGCGTTATGGAATATGTTTCTATGACCCGTATCAGAGCCGCCTGCGAGCTTCTTGCGAACACCGACCTGTCATCATCGGAAACTGCATTTGAAGTGGGCTTCGGCAATCTCTCCAATTTCAACAGGCAGTTCAGAAAAGCCGTGGGGTATTCGCCAAGGGAGTACCGAAAGGCTATGGGAGCGCATTGTACGCTGAAATAAAACAAACCCCTCTCCGATATTCAGAGAGAGGTCAAATTTTTATACGCAGATCACCAAGGGCGCTTGCCCTCCGTCCAGCCCTTTGACTGCCAGTACTTAGCATCAGCAGGCGAAAAAACCTTTCGCTGCAAACGGCTCATAAGGAAGAAAAAAGCTCTTGTGGGGAGCTTCGGACGGATATGCCCGCAGTTCTTTTTTATCCTGTTGGCGATTCTGTCAAGCTTTTTGTCAAGCTTCTGCTTTATCTTTTCGTCTACGCCCTTCCACGTGGTGGAACGGACTGCCGCACCGAGCTTGTATGTTCTTGCAAAGCCCCAGTAAAAGGTGGTGTCAGTCATATCCGTAAGGGTGTGCTTCATTCCGCCCCCTGCCGCTGTGCAGATGCATACAGCCTGCTTTGTGAACATCTTCTCTTCGGGGCGGTGCACCATAAATCTCCAGCCGTAATGGTCAAGAAAGGCTTTCATTGAGCCTGTTACGTGGAATACGTAAACGGGACTGTCAAATATAACAACGTCTGCTTCGTCCATTGCCGCCGTGATAGGGGCAAGGCGCTCATAATGGGGACACTTTTTCTCGCTCTCCATAAAGCATCGGGTGCAGCCAAGGCACATATCTCCGAAATCCTTGGGGAGAAAAAATTCGGTCATCTCACCGCCCAGCTTCTCGGCGAGAGAATGGGCGAGATGATATGTTGAGCCGTGGTGGTTCTGTCCGTGGATAACCGTAACTTTCATATCAAAGGCTCTTAATGGCTTCGGTGGTAAGCTCATAATCAGCTTTGAGAGCGGCGAGCATTTCGTCATTCACATCGTTTTTGCCGTTTCTGAGAGCCTCGGTCACAGTGTTTGCAGAAACGAAAAGCTTGTCAAAGCCCAAATTCTGGCATATGCCCTTGAGGGTGTGTGCGGCACGGAAAGCTTCTTCGTTGTTGCCGCTTTCAAGGTTCTTGAAAATATTTGCATAGCTTTCGTCATTTAAAAATTTGCCGAGAAATCTTTTTATAAGAGCTTCGCTGCCCAGTCTGCCCAGCACTCCGCTGTAATTTCCGCCGAATTTTGTGTAGCATTCTTCAATGGTCATTGCTTGGTATCTCCTTAATAGAAAAATATTGAAAAATTATTTCATGCCGTCGGTAACGTCGATTATCCTGCCCAGCGCTCCGATATATTTAGGCTCGCTCTCGTTTGACCAGAGGGACATCGCCTTTATAACATATGAGCGAGTGCGGCCGTTATATGTGAGCACTTCGTTCATAGGCTCTATCTCGGGCTTTTCGGGAGTTGTGCTGTGAAGAGCGTTTTTGAGTGCCTCACACTTTTCCCCAAGAAGCTCATTTTTTATCTGATCCGCATAAACAACGCTGTTTTCTGCCCCAAGGAACTTAGCGCCATAGGGCGAAAGCACGATAGTCTTCACACGGGAATCATACTCGAACTGTA
The DNA here is from genome assembly GCA_945867875.1 of uncultured Ruminococcus sp. Lineage (GTDB taxonomy): Bacteria > Bacillota > Clostridia > Oscillospirales > Ruminococcaceae > Huintestinicola. The sequence goes on from CAMBJF010000046.1 coordinate 6,147, forward strand.
TCTCACGTTTATCCTCGGTAAAGAACATTCTCTTTGAATGCTCCTCCTCGAAAAGCTGTGAGCTGTGGCTTGAAGAATCGGAAATTTTGTTCTCGATAAGCTCTTCGGTGACACGCATAAGGAGCTGATCGTCCATATCTCCCCTTGCGTCTGCGTCAAGAGCCGCCGCAATTCCCTTGCTGCCAAGCTCTTTAAGGCATTCAAGGAGCAATGGATTGAATGCTCCGCACTCGCCGCCCAGTATCATATCCATAGCCTTTTCGTGGGAAAAAGCCTTTTTGTAGCATCGTTCGCTTGTAAGAGCGTCATAAACGTCCGCAAGGGAAACTACCTGTGCGGAAATGGGTATCTCTTCACCCTTCAAGCCGTCGGGATAGCCTCTTCCGTCATAGCGCTCATGATGCCAGCGGCATATCTGATACGCCACGTGAACAAGTCCCTTGTCCTGATAAACGGGGAGACCCTTAAGTATCTCCGCACCCACAGCGGCGTGGGTCTTCATAATGGCAAATTCCTCTGGGGTGAGCTTGCCGGGCTTGTTCAGTATCTTGTCGTCAATAGAGATCTTTCCGATATCGTGGAGAGCCGAGGCAGTGATTATCTGAAGGATATCATTGTCGGTAAGCTCATATTTGTCAGTCTTTTTCACAAGACTTCTGAGCAGGAGCTTTGTGATGGTCTGGATATGATGAACGCGCATTCCGCTCTCACCGTTTCTGAACTCAACGATGTGACCCAGAATGTTTATCATCATACGGTTGTCCTTTTCCTTGGCATATACCTGCTCTTCAACGATTTTCAGCAGCCTTTTCTGTTTGTTGTAGAGCATAAGAGTGTTGCCTATCCTTCGGTGAATGGTGTAGCTCTGGTAGGGACGCCGGATATAGTCGGTAGCTCCAAGGTCATAGGCTTTCTTTATGTATGAAAAATCGCCCTCTGAAGAGATCATAATAACGGGGATATATTCTATCCAGTTATACCTGTTCATAATTGAAAGAACTTCAAAGCCGTCCATACCGGGCATAACGATGTCCAGCAGCACAAGGTCGATATCGTGCTCGTGCTCTTTGAGGACAGCTACGGCTTCTGCGCCGTCAGCGGCTTCAAGGGTGTTGTAGTCGTCCTTCAGTATCTCCGAAAGCATCTCTCTGTTCATTTCAAAGTCATCGACAATAAGTATCGTCGATCTTTCTTTTGTTTTATCCGTGCCCATAAAATCCTCCCGAATCTTTTTTGTAAAGCTCAGAGTAAGCTTTGGCGGCGTGTCGCATAAGGCTTGTCTGCGGCATTTTGTCTGTCTGTTGCGAGCCGAAAAAAACAAGCTGCCGATGTTTTTATGTCTGAAATTATGTCATAATGCAGAGGCAGGCATACTACATATTTTATACCATATAAGAGAACCATTTCACACTTATTAGCAGTCAAATTGATGAACTTTATGTGAACTGCCGGGCGTGCAGAGAATCACGCTTTTACGGATAAACATACGTTATCTCCACTGCACTGCGTATTTTTTGAAGAGTCAGGCGTCTGAAATTTTATGTACACAATTGTTGATTTATTACAAAAATTAATACATATATACAAGTATGTTTACATCATAGACTGTGGATTGCAGTATAATATTTTGTATAAAACCGATGATCTTCCGGGCTTTTATGATGAGTGAAATATATGTCGGAGCTGCTGTTTTAAGACGATCTGAAAAAGCTTCTTGAAGAATGCGAAAATATGGTTACAACCGAAAATTACGTTGTTGACGAGTACACCAAGGAACGTGACAGGGAAATTGAGCTTGCAAAGAAAAACGGCGTTGACCTTGAACCCTATGCCAACGATGAATACACAGGCTTCCAGCTCCACTAGATACGCATTGGTCTTGAAGAAAAGCTTGAAGTAAAGCTTTATGACAACACCGAATTTTCCTGGGAGCAGATGAGGCAGATACGAAAGGGCCTTGAATCAGGCGTTGACGTTTCGGAATATGCCGACTCCCTTTATTCGGACTTGCAGATGCGTGAGATACGCCGTGGACTTGAAGAGGGCGTTGACACTTATTCTTATGCAAAGCTCCTTTACAGTACTACCGATATGCACAAAAAGCGGTCGGAGCTTTTTTCGGCAAAATATTACGCCGACCCCCACGGCTTCGCAAAGACATACACCGACTGCGAAACGGGCATAACCATAAGGCTGACGGACGACCTTATGGAAGCCTATGTGAAGCTGCCAAAGGGCAGTGCTGCGGGAGAAGTGCTTGCGGCAAAGGGCGAGCAGCTACAGAAGGGCTGCGACGGCAGCTACAAGATGCTGTGGCGAAAATCCGAGCCTCCTACGCCTTATGTAAGAAAAGACGGCACTATGGATTTTGCCACGGTGGATACAAGCAGGATAGAAGCGGGCACGGAAATAACCGTCAAGGGCAGCAAGGGCGTTATCTGCGGCGGCGAGCTTACCGCAGGCTGTAAGATAACCGCTCAGAACCTTGGAAACAGAGGCTTTGTAAAAACTATCATCACAGTGGGCATGAACGAAAAGATGAAAGAGCGTCTTGTTTCCGCAAAGGCATTCAAGACTGAGACAGAACGTGACATAAACACTCTGAAAAAGGGAGCGGAGCATCTGAGACATTCTCTCTCCCGCAGAGCTTGACAAAAACGATATGTACATAAAGCTCGGCATTGCCGTTCAGATGAAGGATCAGTCACTTAGCCGTGTAAATGACGACATAAACGAGATAGAGTCATGGATACACAACACCGACCGTGTATCCGTAAACGTTCTCGGCACGGCATATCCAAATTCCGAAATACACATAAACGAAGTCACACGGCTTCTTGACAGCGATATATTCAACGTAACATTCCTACAGGCGGGAGACACCATTATCACAAAGAAATTCATATAAACAAAGAGAGACAAAGGAAGGAATGAAAACAAATGAAAAGGAACACCATCGTAGTTGTTGAAAATGATACTGCTGCCAGAGGATTTTTCGCAAACATTTTTATGGGCAAGTACAACGTCGTCACCCTTGAAACGGGCAAGGAAGCCCTCCAGTACATAATCGGCAATTACAACTCCATTGCCATTATGCTTCTGAAGCTGGAGCTGCCCATCGTTGACGGAAAGACACTGTTAAAAGCCCTCAGCGCAAAGGGTATGCTGGAGCAGATGCCCGTTATCGTCCTTTCGAACAAGAACAAGACCGAGGACGCCGTGGAATGCTATCAGCTGGGCGCTGTGGACTTTATCTCAAAGCCTTTTGTTGAGGAAATTGTCCGCAGACGTGTTGAGAACATCGTTGAGCTTTATATGTCCAAGAAAAATCTTGAACGCAAGATAGATTCCCAGACCGCACAGATAAGAGACCAGAATATGAAGCTCCGCTTCCTCAACGAAAAGATAATCGAAAATCTCAGCAATATCGTGGAGTTCCGTAACCTTGAAAGCACCACTCACGTTGAGAATATCAAGAAAATTACGGGAATAATCGCCCACTGCCTTAAAGAAAATTACCCCGTTTATGACCTTACCGATGACGAGATAGACATTATCGTTCAGGCATCTGCCCTCCACGATATCGGCAAAATTTGCATTCCCGACAACATTCTTCTCAAAGCGGGCAGGCTGTCCGAAAAGGAGTTTGAGCTTATAAAGTCCCACACCACAAAGGGCTGCGAGCTTCTTGCAAAGATGACCGATCTTCAGGACGAGAAATACTCCGAGATGAGCCGTGTAATATGCCGTCACCACCACGAGAAATATGACGGAAGCGGTTATCCCGACGGCTTAAAGGGCGATGATATACCCCTTGCGGCTCAGATAGTTTCCGTTGCCGATGTATATGATTCCCTTGTGAGCAAGCGTGTTTACAAGAATGCATACGATCCCGCAAAGGCTTACAATATGATAATGGACGGGGAATGCGGCGTGTTCTCCCCCAAGCTTCTTGACTGCCTTTCCAAGTCAAGGGAGCAGCTTGAAGAGCTTTACGGCGTAAAGCACGTGAGCGAAATCGAAAATGATGATAACTGATATGAGCCCGATATCTGAAAATGATATCGGGCTCAGTTTGAATACAATGGTAAAAGTTTTGTATGCGTTTTAACGGTAAGGCTTGCCCAAAATCGGGCAAGCCTTACATTACTTTATCTTCACAAATATCTCAACGCCGCTTTTCAGCCTTTCAAGCCCGTCTTTCAGCACCGAGCGGGGGCAGGCGATGTTCATTCTGAGAAAATGTTCTCCGTCGCCGCCGTATGCCTTTCCGTCGGAAAGATACAGTCCCGTTTCCCTGCGGATAAACTCTGCAAGCTGCGATGAGCTCCCGCCTGTGCCCGTGATGTCGAGCCACATAAGATATGTCGCCTTTTCGGGAAGCGCTTTTATCTGCGGGATATGCTCTGAAATATAGCTCTCGGCGTATTTTTTGTTTTCATAAATATATTCTCTCAGCTCATCGAGCCATTTTTCGCCCTTTGTGAAAGCAGCCACCGCCGCCCATATTGCAAAAGCATTTGGTTCTGCGACTTCATCGGTGTTGAGCCCTCTCCATACCTTGTGACGGAGATATGGGTCGGGGACAGATACCGCCGCCGTGTGCAGTCCTGCAATGTTAAATGCCTTTGTGGGGGCGATGCAGGTTATGCTGTTATTGCGGCACTCCTCCGAGACTGACGCAAAGGGGACATATGAGCAGTCGGGGTCGGTAAGGTCGCAGTGTATCTCGTCGGATATCACTGTTACCCTGTATTTAAAGCACAGTTCACCGATCTTTGCAAGAGTCTCCCTGTCCCATATGATGCCCGCAGGGTTCTGGGGATTGCAGAGTATCATCAGTGTTGTCTGAGGGTCGGCAAGCTTTTTTTCAAGGTCATCAAAATCAATGTGATAGCTTTTTCCGTCATAAACAAGCTTGTTTTCAAGGACACGCCTGCCGTTATTCAGAACGGAATTGAAAAAGATGTTGTAAACAGGTGTCATAATGACCACCTTTTCCGCAGGGGTGGTTATTTTGCGGACAATGCTTGAAATAGCGGGGATAACGCCTGTGCAGAAAATGAGCCAGTCCTTGTCCATTTCAAAACCGTGGCGCCTTTTCCACCAGCCTGTGTATGCATCGTACCATTCATCGGGTATCACCGAGTAGCCGAATACGCCGTGAGCGGCACGCTGTTCAATGGCTTCACATATTTCGGGAGCGGTCTGAAAGTCCATATCCGCCACCCACATTGGCAGCTCATTTTCAGCCACGTCCCATTTAAGGGAAGAGGTGTTTTTCCTGTTTATTACTGTATCAAAATCGTATGGCATAAATATCACCTGCAAATTATTTTGGTTTTGGAGGGGTCTACCCTGTCCCTGTCAACTGTAAGCTCGCCTATCTCGTCGGCGCATATTTTGCCCGATGAGGGGTTGAAAACGCTGTCGATCTTTCCTGTTATGTCCGCATCAACGGAGGAATATTCAAATGCGAGAGTGGTGTTCAGCAGACGGCAGTTTTTCATTGTCAGATTATCGATGCAGCACATTCCCTGCAAGCTTTCAACAGTGCAGTTTATAAGCGTCAGTTTTTTCGAGTTCCAGCCAAGGTATTCGCCGGAGATGAACGAATCATATACAGTGATGTTCTCGCTGTTCCAGAATGCGTCCTTTGAGAGAAGCTTTGAGTTTCGTATCTCAGCATTTTTCACGCCGTCAAAGGAATAATTTCCGTAAAGAGTGAGACCGTCAGCCTTGATATCACTGCTGTTCATAGCGAAATAATCGCCCCTTGCTGTGACGTTTTTCAGCACCACCCCATTACAGTTCCACAGCGTTTCTGCGGCATTTGCAAATGATGTGTCGGCAATGGTCACGTCGGTGCAGCGGCGGAAATTTTTGGGCGCTTCAATTGCACAGTTGTTTACGGAAATATTTTTGGTGTACCACACTCCCGCTCTTGCCATTTCAAACCAGGCTGTGTCTTTTACGCTGATATTTTCGGAGTACCACAAGGGATATTTCCATTTGAACATACAGCCCTCAAGGTTTATGTCCCTGCACTCTTTCAGCGGCGATTCGCCGTCGGCAAAGGTGGTGTTGTATATATTCAGCTCACGCTGAGCAAAAAGCGCACGCTCGCCTGTTAAAAATTCCTGTCTTATTTCCTTCATAGTGATATGCTCCATAATGATTGCTTTGGTTTTTGGTTTTAATTATACCGCCTTTGTATAAAGATATCAAAGTCATAATTTTAATTTTGTTTGAAATGTTATACTAATTTCGTATATTGGGCTTTCTGTAAACTTTATAAAAAGTTTGTGGGAATTGCTTTGTCCCAAACGGTTTAGATGGGCCATTTGTTATTTATACTTCAAAATGAACCTATTTTTATCAAACTCGATCATACCGTCGTCTCTCAGCCTGCAAAGCTCGTTGGACATTGCACTGCGGTCAACGGAGAGAAAATCCGCAAGCTGCTGGCGGTTGAAGGGGATTGTAAAGCTGCCGCTGCCGTTTTTCCTTGCCTGCTCGGAAAGATAGGAAATGAGCTTTTCACGGGTGGTGCGCTTTGACATATGCCCAAGCTTCTGCATAAGCTTCCTGTTTTTTTCGGAAAGGGCAAAAACGAGGTTCTGCACCACCGTTGTGTGAAACCTGCACGCCGATGAGCATACGGTCAGTATCCTGTTTATGTCAAAAAACATAACGGTGCAGTCCTCGGCGGCTATGACATCATTTGTCATAGCTCCGCTGTCGGGAGCGGCATATGCCTCCCCGAACATCTCCCCTGTGCCTATCATATTTATAATGCTGCGGTTGCCCCAGTAATCAAAATTCTGAATTATAATGCTGCCCTCAACGGGAACGGCTATCCTGTGGATATTGTCCCCCTGTCTGTAAATGTGCTCGCCTTTTTTGTATGTGCATAAAGTCGCCTGCAAACAGCTCAGCATTGCTTCGATGTCATAAGCCATAACACCGTCAAATAATTTTGTTTCCATTAAAACAGGAATAAATTTCTTCATCAAAATCTCCGTTTCTGTTGTAAAAACAACCGACTTGTTAAGGGTATTATATTATAATT
>CAMBJF010000047.1 GCA_945867875.1 uncultured Ruminococcus sp.
GATAGCGTAGCGTCTCGTGGGCTCGGAGATGTGTATAAGAGACAGATGCCATAACCTCTCTTGGTCAGGCAGCAACCACATTTATCAGCCAAAACTACGCCGCACACAACTACTCACGCTGCAAAAAAACTCTTGCTGTCTGCACCCTTATGTCATTCATCGTCTGCGCTGCCCTTACCGTCCCTCTGACCGTGTTCAGATACGACGCATCGGGACTTTTCACATCGTCCGAGGGCGAGATTGAAATGTCCTGCATAAGAATAATGCTCATTCTTATTTTTGAGCCAATATGCAGCTTTTACGAGATACCCGCCTCGGCAATGAGAGGGCTTGGCTATTCCGCCGTACCTGCGGCGGAGACCGTCATCGACACCTGCCTTTTCAGGATAGTATGGATATTCACGGTTTTTAAGGCTGTCGGGACATTGCAGAGCCTTTACGTGGTTTTTCCCATAACCTGGGTGGTGACTTCTGCGGCGGTGCTCATCAGCTATTTTATCATAAGGAGAAAGGTGTTTGCGGAGTGATATCGCTCAGCATCATAAAATTATTTGCAGAGAGATAAAACTGATTTCTGAAATCCGATTAAAATTCAACGCAAAATTTCAATTCAACAAACAAAAAAATACAAAAATATCCGCCCCTTTGCAAAAAGGAGCGGATATCATCAATCAGAAATTACTTGCTGATAAGTGCAAGAGTATCACGGGCAATGAGAAGCTCCTCATTTGTGGGAACTACCCAAACCTGAACCTTGCTGTCATCAGTGGAAATTCTCTTAAGTTCGCCTCTTGTAGCGTTGTTTACCTCGTCATTGATCTTGATTCCGAGGTAATCCATATCCTTGCATACGCCTGCACGGATAGCGGCGTCATTCTCGCCGATACCGCCTGTGAAGAGAACAGCGTCAACGCCGTTCATAACAGCGGCATATGCGCCAACAAGCTTCTTAGCCTGATATTTGAGCATCTCGTTTGCAAGGATAGCTCTCTTGTTGCCTTCCTTAGCAGCGGCGGTAACGTCTCTGTTGTCGGAGGAAACACCGGAAACGCCTGCAAGACCGGACTTCTTGTTCATATAATCGGACATCTGAGAAGCGGTAAGGCCTCTCTTGTTCATAACATATGTAACTGCGGAGGGGTCAACAGAGCCGCAGCGTGTGCCCATGATAAGACCGTCAAGAGGAGTGAAGCCCATTGATGTGTCGATGGACTTGCCGTACTCAACAGCAGTAATGGAAGAACCGTTGCCCATATGGCAGGAGATTATCTTGAGGTCCTTGACGTCCTTGCCCATAGCGTCGGCAAGAGCACGGGAAACGAATCTGTGAGATGTGCCGTGGAAGCCGTACTTTCTTACATGGAGCTCCTCGTAATCCTCATAGGGAAGAGCCATCATATAAGCCTTTTCGGGCATTGTCTGGTGAAATGCAGTATCGAATACAACAGCCATAGGAGCGTCGGGGAGCACCTTGCGGCAGGCTCTCAGAGCAAGAGCGTGGGGGTGGTTATGTACGGGTGCAAGCTCTGCAAGGCTGTCGATCTTGTCGATTACCTCGTCGGTAACGAGAGTGGTTTCCTTGAACACCTCAGCGCCCTGCACGATTCTGTGACCAACGGCGTTAATCTCGCTCATGGAGTCTATTACCTTGCCCTCGCCTGATGTGAGGACTTCAACGAGCTTTTCAAAAGCTTCGGTATGTGTGGGGAAATCGCAGTCGAGCTCGACCTTTCTTCCGTCGGAGGTCTTGTGGGAAATGTGACCGCCGATGCCTATTCTGTCACAGTTGCCCTTTGCGATAACGCTTTCATTATCCATATTAAGAAGCTGATACTTAAGTGAAGAGCTTCCTGCGTTTACAACTAAAATCAACATTTGTAAAAACGACCTTTCCTATATCAATATTTTCATACTAAATGAATACCAAATTATATTTTACCACTTGTTTCTAAAAAAATCAAGAGGATAATGCTATTTTTTTGTTATATTCTATTGCATTTTGATGTCGTCTGCTGTATAATATTTTTAACATTTTGTCAAAAGGGGGATATTATGGCATCAATAAAGAAAGCGGCGGAAAATACTGCCGATAAACTTGGTTTGTCATTTGATAAAAAGCGTGGGGTGGGCTTCGGCGTTTACAGGGGATATACGATGCTTGTCCTCCCACGCAACGAATCAGAGGGTAAAAAGCTTAACAGCTTTATAAGCATTGTCATATGTGCATCAAAGGACGGAAAAGCGCCTGACAAGGAGCTTTTTGATGCGATACCGTTCGGCGTGAGCTATTCTTCCGATAATTTTATGCAGATGTTCAGCGCCGATGTATCCTACACCCTTGCGGGGGCAGAAAAGATTCTTGTGAACACAGCAAATGCGGCGGTAACGGCACTGTTTTCCTCGGGGTACGCAAACTGCAATATTATAGGTGAAGAAGGTCCCACAGATGTTTACTTTTTCAGGGACGAATATATTTTCATAAACGATTCCGACGCCGAAAAAATGATGTCGGAGCTTGGGCAGAAAAAATCAGAATACAACGAAACAGCTGAAAATATCCCCCTCGGCATCATCGGTGCGGCGGTGTGCTCTCTTATCGGCGTGGCAATAATACTGCTTCTCGGCAGACTTGGAAGAGTGTCCCTTATCGGCGGTCTTGCAATGGGCGGCGGCATTGTGTGGGGATATAAAAAGCTGGGCAAAAAGCTTTCATTGGCAGGAGCGGTCATATGCACGGTCATCGCTGCCGCAATAGGCTATCTTGCGTTCAGAGTCGATATTGCCCTTGACCTTTTCCTCGGCTTCAAGGATACGGAATATTCCGATACATTCACATTCCCCCTGTGCTTTGAAAACGCAAAAGCAATTTATGAGCTTGGCGATTCCCTGTTTACATACTATATGAATATGTTCCTTATGCTCCTTTGCGGCGCAGGCGGTGCTGTGGCAGTCATATGGGGAGAAAGGTCGGAAATAACGGGGCAGTTCAGTTTTGCAAAGCTCGGAAAATAATTTTTTTTGAAAAAAGCCTTGACAAAGCCGTTTTTCGGTGCTATACTTTGACCATATCATTTTAAGAAAGGAGGCGGGCAGAATGTTCGTATATATATATTATATTATCATTTATATTATCAGAATTATATTATCAGAAATTCAAGGTACAAGGCATAACTGCGGCATAATTTCAGGGGTACAAGCACTGCCCGTTCTCACGGATCAATAAGCGAGACAGGCAGATGATCAAGTGCGTCCCTGCTGTGCCGTATGGTACGACAGGGACGCTTTTTTTGCGCCATAACAAGGAGGAATGACATTTGGAACTTTTTACGCAAACGGAAAAGAAAGAGGAAAAAGACGAGCTTCATAAGGAATACGGGGTTGTGAGCAACTGTATTTATATCCTGAAAAGGTTCAAAAAGTACCGTCCATCGCTGATATTTTTCATCATCACGGGAGCGGCGGCTGCGGCTTCGATGTCCTACATATGGAGCTTTATCGGAAAGCTTGTTATCGATATGATACAATCAAGTGCAGCAGGCGGCGACATTATGCCCCTTGTAAAGCTCGTGGCTGCCACCACTGCTGCGGAGCTGTTCATCATGTGGCTGAACACTGTATCCACCGTGAAAACGGGGCTGGGTTTTACCTATGTCCGTCTTATGATAATCAAGGAGCGAATAGCCAAGACCCTTGATATGGATTATGAAGCCCTTGAAACTCCCGAAATGCTTGACAGGCTCCAGAAGGCAAAGCGTGCCACGGCAGGCGACTGGCAGGGCGTTCAGGGTATGATGACCTATATGCAGGTGCTGTTTACACAGATCATCTCCATTATCATCGCTATAATCATTATGACAAGCTTTGACCCCCTTATAATACTTGTCATAGCGGTGCTTTCCTATATTCAGTTTCTGTATTTCGAGCACATCAGAAAAAAGGACAAAAAAGAAATGTGGGACGCTATGATGCCCCACTGGAGAAAGCTTGAATATATGGAAAACGTGACCACGGATTTTTCATATGCCAAGGATATACGCCTTTTTGGAATGAAAAAATTCCTTGCCAAAAAGCAGAAAGATGTGTATGACGAGGAACTCAGGCACTGGATAAAATCCCGACAGTACTGGATATACAACTCAATATTTTCCCACAGCATATCACTTGTGAGACAGCTTATCATCACAGGCTGGCTTGTTTACAGTGTTATCGCAAAGGATCTTTCCATCGGTAATTTCACCCTTTATCTTGCCAGCGCAGGAGCATTCTCCAACGCCATAAACGAGGTGCTTTCGGCGCTTTCCGCTCTCAGAGAGAGAAGTGCCCATACAGATGATTACCGCAGCTTTATGGATATCCCCTGTGACAGCGGAAAGGACACTATTCCCGTTCCCAAGGCTGATAAATATGTTTTCACCTTTGAGAATGTTTCATTTAAATACAAGGGTCAGGAAAAATATGCCCTTAAAAACCTGAACATCACCATTGCCGCAGGAGAGAAGCTTGCGGTGGTGGGGCTGAACGGTGCGGGAAAAAGCACATTTATAAAGCTCCTGCTGAGACTTTACGATGTGACCGAGGGACGTATCCTTATGAATGGCACGGATATCCGCCGCTTTGACAGAGCCGAATATTACAGGCTCTTCTCCCCCGCATTTCAGGACGTGACGGTGTTTGCGTTCCCCATGGCGGAAAATGTTTCTATGAGCCCGCCTGATGAGACCGATAAAAACAAGGCGGAAAAATGTGTCCGTGAAGCGGGTCTCGGTGACAAGATGTATAAGCTTGAAAAGGGCATCGACACCGAGCTTCTGAAAGTGCTTTACGATGACGGCGTTGACCTTTCGGGAGGCGAAAAGCAGAAGCTTGCCCTTGCGAGGGCACTTTACAAAGGCAGTGATATTATCGTCCTTGACGAGCCTACCGCCGCTCTTGACGCTCTTGCGGAATACCGCCTTTACAAGAGCTTCAACGGACTTGTGGGAAACCGCACAGCCGTGTACATTTCCCACCGTCTGTCCTCCACACGTTTCTGCGACAGAGTTGCTATGTTCAAGGATGGCGAGATGACCGAGACGGGCACTCACGAGGAGCTTATGGCGAAAAACGGAGACTATGCGGAGATGTTCCGTGTTCAGGCGCAGTATTACGTTGAGGACAGGGATATTTTCGACACCGCCCCCGCAGATGCGGTGACTGACTGAGAGGAGTGATGACAGTGAAGGAAAAGAAAATTTCTCCCGCAAGGGAATCTTTAAAATATTGTTTCAGACAGATAAAACAGTACAAAAAATCATATCTGCCCCTGTCGGTGCTGAATGTTATCGTAGGTGCGGCAGTGCCGTTCCCCGAGCTGCTGCTCCTGCCCGTGGCAATTGACGCTCTAACCGCACAGGAAAAAGACATACCATTCATAATTGCCTGTTTCGGCACAATGACACTGCTTTCCATACTTCTCGCAGGCATAAACAGCGTGCTTTCAATCCATCTCTCAAAGTGCGAGGATATGTTTATGAACGCTTCGAGTATGGAGATATCCGCAAGATGTATGGAAATAGATTTCACCCTCACCGAGGACAAGACCGCTCTTGACCGCATCAAAAAAGCAAGGGACGGAATTATGTGGTCGGGCGGAACTCACAATATCGCAAACGCATTTTTCTCCCTTATCTCAAACGGGATAAAAATTGCGGGAGTTATTGCGGTGCTCATCATAAACGCCCCCGTGCTGCTTCTGATAATCGGCGTGCTCCTTGTGCTGACCGCCATTATCAACGCAAAGAAAAACAAAATAGATATCAAAAATTTTGCGGAGCTTTCGGGCATTGACCGTATTTTCGGGCACATCTGCTGGGAAATGGAGGACTTCCGCTGCGGCAAGGACGTGAGACTTTACAGCGCTGCGGGAATGATGCTTGCAAAGACTTCTCAGCAGATAAAAAGACTTTCCGATTACTGGGAAAACATCAACCGACTGAAATTCCCCCTGAACATTCTCGATATCATCGTAAATGTTCTCCGTGATTTCGGCACATATCTATACCTGGGCATTCTCGCCATTACGGGAAAAATAACTATCGGTACATTCTCACAGATGCTCAGTGCAGGGGGCACGCTCCATTCCTCATTGCAGGCAGTTATCCTTGGCTTGCAGGACATTGCCAAGCGCAGCAGCTATATGTACGAGATAATCAAGTTCATGGACTATCCCCCCGCTATGGAAAAGGGCGACAGGAAAATTGGGAATATCTCCGGCGGTCACGTTATCGAATTTCGCCACGTAAGCTTCAAATATCCACACACGGAAAATTACGTTTTAAACGATGTTTCACTGACCCTTAAAGCAGGCGAAAAGCTTTCGGTAGTGGGGCTCAACGGTGCGGGAAAGACCACATTTATAAAGCTTCTTTGCAGACTATATGATGCTGACAGCGGCGAGATACTTCTTGACGGCGTGAACATCAAGGACTATGATTACGATGAGTATATGAAGCTTTTCTCCGTGGTCTTTCAGGATTTCAGACTGCTTGCCTTTTCCGCAAAGGACAATATCCTGCTGGGAAAAGAGGACGAAAACGGCGACGAAAATGTTGACAGGCTCTTTGAAAAAACGGGCATTCTCAAAAAGATAGATTCGCTCCCAAAGGGCAGAGACACGATGATGTTCAAGCAGTTTGACAAGGAGGGCGTTGAGCTTTCCGGCGGCGAGCAACAGAAAATGGCAATTGCCCGTGCGCTTTACAAGGACGCTCCCGTTATTATCCTTGACGAGCCAACCGCCGCCCTTGACCCTGTGGCGGAATATGAGATATACAGACAGTTTGACAGCCTTGTTAACGGCAAAACTGCGGTGTACATCTCCCACCGCCTTTCCTCCTGCAAATTCTGCGACAACATTGCGGTATTTTCCGAGGGCACGGTAAAGGAATACGGCACTCACAGCGAGCTTGTACATAAGCCCGACGGAATTTATGCGGAGATGTTCAAGGCTCAGGCACAGTATTACGTGTAACCTGAAAAATATAATAATGCAGGGAGCGGTGCTGCCATTTTGTTATTAAAGCACAATGCTGACCCCATCCCTGCATTATATATATTCTGTAAAATTCATTTCATCACACCCAAACCACCTACAAAAATTTTCTGAAAAAAGTCCTTGACAAACCTATATCACTGTGCTATACTATATTTGTAAATAATTCTAAATGCTGTGACAGGAAGAAAGACCGCTTCGTCATTTGCAGAGAGCTGCCGCTTGGTGTAAGGCAGTATTGATCTGCGGTTATAACTCGTCCCCGAGCATTCTTCTGAAAGCTTTTTGCAAGTAGGTTTGAACGGGCTTCTCCCGTTATAGGGAAGCGCATTGATCGATGCGGCTGAGGCATATTGGGTGACCTTTATGCGAACAAGAGTGGTAACACGGGTCTTAACTCGTCTCTTAAAGCTTATTGTGGCTTTGTGAGACGGGCTTTTTTATTTTTAAGGGGGCGGTTGTAATGCTAAGTGACCTACATATGAACACATTTATCACAAACAAATCATTTGCAGCTCGTCCTCAGATGACTGCATAATTTTCAACAGGAGGAATTTTACTATGAACGCATCAAAATACACAAGAAGCTACTTTATGCCCCCCGTAAAGTCAATGAAGTGGACAGAAAAGGAATACATCGACCACGCTCCCATGTGGTGCTCAGTTGACCTGAGAGACGGCAATCAGGCGCTCATTATCCCTATGAGCCTTGAAGAAAAGCTGGAATTTTTCGAGAAGCTGGTCCAGATTGGCTTCAAGGAGATCGAGATAGGCTTTCCTGCCGCTTCCGAGACAGAATACGAGTTCTGCCGCACACTTATCGAAAGAAATATGATACCCGATGATGTCCGCATTCAGGTCCTCACTCAGGCAAGAGAGCACATCATTGCTAAGACCTTCGAGGCTCTTGCAGGCTGCAAGAACGCTGTTGTACACCTCTATAATTCCACCTCCGTTGCTCAGAGAGAGCAGGTTTTCAGAAAGTCCAAGGAGGAGATAATCAAGATCGCCGTTGAGGGCGCAAAGCTCTGCGAGGAGTACCGCAGAAAGACTCCCGGCAACTTCATTTTCGAGTATTCCCCCGAGAGCTTCACAGGCACAGAGCCTGAGTTCGCCCTTGAGATATGCAACGCCGTTATCGACGTATGGAAGCCCACTCCCGACAACAAGGTCATCATCAACCTGCCTGTTACCGTTGAAGTGTCAATGCCCCACGTTTACGCTTCTCAGATAGAATATATGAGCGACAATCTCCACGACAGAGAGAACATAATCATCTCCCTCCACCCCCACAATGACCGTGGCTGTGCCGTTGCTGACGCTGAAATGGGTCTGCTGGCAGGCGGCGACAGAGTTGAGGGAACCTGCTTCGGAAACGGTGAAAGAACAGGTAATGTTGACATCGTGACACTGGCTATGAATATGTATTCTCAGGGCGTTGACCCTGAGCTTGACCTCTCGGATATGCAGTCTCTGGTTGAAATTTATGAGAGAGTTACCCGTATGAAGGTAAACGAGAGAAGCCCTTATGCAGGCAGACTTGTATTCGCTGCATTCTCCGGTTCTCATCAGGACGCTATCGCAAAGGGTATGAAGTGGCGTGAGGAAAAGGACCCCGACCACTGGAACGTTCCCTATCTCCCCATCGACCCCAAGGACGTTGGCAGAGAGTACGAGGCAGATGTTATCCGTATCAATTCCCAGTCTGGCAAGGGCGGCATCGGCTACATTATGGAGCAGATGTTCGGCATAGATATGCCCCCCAAGATGAGAGAGAATTTCGGCTATGCTGTAAAGAGCGTTTCCGACCACAGCCACAAGGAGCTTATGCCCTCTGAGATAAAGCAGATATTTATGGATAAATACGTAAATATCGAGACTGACTTCAAGATAGATGAGGCTCATTTCGTTCAGAAAAACGGCATCACCGCAAATGTTACCGTTAACAGGGGCGGCAAGCTCATTACAAGAGAAGCTGTGGGCAACGGCCGTCTTGACGCAGTTTCCAACGCAGTCAAGGACAGCCTTGGAATCAAATATTCCCTCATCACCTATCAGGAGCACGCTCTTGAAACAACCACACAGTCTCAGGCTGCCGCATATGTCGGCATTGAGACAGACAAGGGCGTTTTCTGGGGCGCAGGAATCAAGTCCGATATCATCGACGCTTCCGTTTCCGCACTGGTTTCCGCTATCAATAACAGCGAGCTTTTAAAGTAACAGTATAAACGGACGGCAGGACTTTCGGCTTTGCGGCAGTCCTGCCGTATTCGGTATAAGATAAGATTTTAATTAAAATCCCATAAATTACTTGACAGCATAAGTCTTAATATTGTATAATTTATTTGTACATTTGTGTACAAATTTATCACGACTGGCGGTGAGCATTCAAATGAATACGCTGGTGGAAGCGATATCCGCCGATATGGAGCATCTCACGGAAGACCTCCTTGAAAATCATTCATCAAGGCTGTTTTCACGAGGCGGACACTTCACAAAGGATCAGATGATCCCCGTTTATTTTGCCCTTATCTTCGGCTGCGAGGAAAATGCGGACACTTACAGCAATTTCCTTTTCAGTCTTAAAGATGACATAAAGAAAACTACAAAGCCATTTGCGTTCATCGACTCCCCTCTCGACCCTCCCGACGAAAATGCGCTCCTTGCCTTTTCGGGCATCGACAGAAGCGCTACGGGCAGCGTCATATCGGGACTTTGCTCGATGATAAGCATTAAGGCTGACCCTGTAAGAACGCTTATCGCTCAGAAAGCCTTGGGCGATATGCTGTCAATGAGCAGGACGGAAATGTTTGACGCAGGCGCAGCACTTGTTTACAAGCTGAACCTTATCGCCAACGGCATATGCGTTTCGGACAGCGGCGAAATTCCTATGATAATGTATTACGGCAACCCCACTCCCGAGGACGTTTTCTTCCTCTGCTTTGCACAGCGGTGCGGTTTTGACGTGATATGCGTATCACCCGATAAGAGCTGTCTTTCCGCCTTTGAGCGCTGCCCCTTTGCGGATAAGCTGCAAAAGCTCCAGCTCCCCGCATCAAGAGCGGTAATGCCGTTTCCTCAGAAAATGGTCAAGGCGAAGATAGCAACAGTTGCCTACAGCGCAGAGCGTGAGCTTGATACGGCGTTATACGGCGGCGACACCATTTTCCGTGACAGACAGTTTGAGAAAATGGATTCGGCAGTGCTGAAAACCACTCTCGATGAAATTTTCATTCTCTGGGATCAGCCCGCAAAATTCCGTTCGGGCTTTGCGGTGCGTGGGGACAGAGTGGTCGTGCCTACAATATTTGCAAAGATAAACGGCGTTGATGACGGCGACCTTAAATCATACTGGCGGCAGGTGGAGGAAATGATAACTCCCCTCACCACCTACATCATCAAATCCCCATCATACAAGCGCCCGCCCTCGTCTATGCTTTCTGCATATTCAAGATACATCTCGGGAACTTCCATTGACACAGCCGCACTTATGAAGTCCCCTTTCAATAAATACGAATTTCTCTCGGAGCCCCTCCAGGAGCTTATTTTCGAGAAAATGCAGGCAGCGGCAAGTGACAGAATGCTTGAAACAGATGACCCCACAGAAGCGGTATGCTATATTATCCACGCCGCTCTGAACCTTGACAGAACTGTTCTCCGAAATCTCCAGAAATACGATTTTACCAAGGATATCCCCAAATTCATCGTGGCGGATTCCATAGAAGAGCCTTTTTCAAAGCTTGAATGCGCACAGCTCCTGCTACTGTCATATCTTGGCTTTGATGTGCTTGTACTGTCCCCTTCGGGATATCGTGACATAGAGGCATATGTCTCAAATGATGCCTTTGAAACTCATACTCTCAATGAGTTCAAATACAACGTTTCGGTACCTCGTTTCAAGACCCCCGACGAGGCGAAATATCAGAAGCAGAAAAACGGACTTTTCAAAAAACTATTCAAGAAAGGAAGAACATAATTATGGCATTACAGTTTACTCCCTCCGAGGAAAGAAAATCAGAGGTCATCAACACAGAAGCAACAGTTGCGGACGCTGCTCCCACAGAGCTCAATCTGAAAATAACCGAGCCTCAGACCTATTCAATGGTGGATACAAGCAATCAGATAAAGCAGGAGCTTGCTTCAAGCGACGAGATTGACAAGCTTGTAAGCACTATCAACGCAAACGACCCCAACTCTATCATCACCTTTGGCAATCAGGTTGCAGAGGAAATTTCCAAGGCTTCCGACCAGGTGCTGAACTCTATGAATATGTCTCAGCTCGATGATTCAAGCGAGCTTCTCAACGCTCTGAAAAACATTATGGATCAGTTTGATGCCAAGGAGCTTACCGAGGAGAAAAAGGGACTTTTTGCAAACCTCAGACGTCAGCTTGACAAAATTCTTGCCAAGTACCACACAATGGGCGAGGACGTTGACAAGATATATGTTCAGCTCAAGCAGTACGAAAGCGAGATACAGCAGTCCAATGTCAAGCTCGAAACAATGTACAACGCAAACATCGACTACTACAAGCAGCTCCTTAAGTACATAATGGCAGGCGAGCAGGCTTGCAAGGAGCTTGATGCGTACATCACAGATTTCCGTGCAAAGGTTGAGAACAACCCCGATGCAGGCACAGCCGCTATGGACCTCCAGACCCTCGAACAGACAAGAGGAATTATGGAGCAGCGTGTTATGGACCTTAAAATTGCGGAAAACGTTGCCATGCAGACCGTTCCTATGCTCAAAGCAATGGAATTTTCAAACATCAACCTTATCAGAAAGATAAATTCCGCATTCATCATCACAATGCCTGTGTTCAAGCAGGCTCTTGCTCAGGCTGTTATGCTTAAGAGACAGCGCATTCAGGCTGATGCGATGAAGGCTCTTGATGACAAGACAAACGAGCTTCTTCTCAAAAATGCTCAGAACACCGTTGACCAGACCAAGATAACCACAATGCTTGCAAACGGCAGCTCTATCAAGGTGGAGACCCTTGAAAAGACCTGGCAGACAATCGTTAACGGCATCGACGAGACAAGAAAGCTTCAGGAGGAGGCACGTACAAAGCGTGCTGAGGACAGCAAGCGTCTTGAAAAGCTGAAGGAAGAATACAAGGCTAAAATGAACAGCTGATAATTTCGGGGACGTGTTCGGCGGGCACGTCTCCATTGCAAATAAATCACTCAGACCGTCGGGAATGGAGAAAATCGGTTATGGGAATGACTATGACTCAGAAAATACTTGCGGCTCACGCAGGTCTTGACAAGGTAGAAGCAGGACAGCTCATCAAATGTAAGCTGGATATGGTGCTCGGAAACGACGTTACCACTCCTGTTGCTATCAATGAATTTGAAAAGGCAGGCTTTACCAAGGTATTTGACAAGGAAAAAATATCAATGGTAATGGACCACTTCACCCCCAACAAGGACATCAAGTCCGCAGCTCACACTCTCCAGTGCAGAACTTTTGCGGGCAAGTATGATATAAAGCATTATTACGACGTTGGCGATATGGGCATCGAGCACGCACTGCTCCCCGAAAAAGGCATCGTTGCATCGGGCGAATGCATCATCGGCGCTGACAGCCACACCTGTACATACGGCGCTCTCGGAGCGTTCTCCACAGGCGTAGGCTCCACCGATATGTGCGCAGGTATGGCAACAGGCGAGGCTTGGTTCAAAGTCCCCTCCGCTATCAAGTTCAACCTCAAAGGCAAGCTTAACGAATACGTAATGGGCAAGGACGTTATCCTCCACATCATCGGTATGATAGGCGTTGACGGTGCTCTTTACAAGTCAATGGAATTTTCAGGCGAGGGTCTTGCTTCCCTTTCAATGGACGACAGACTTTCTATGGCTAATATGGCTATCGAAGCAGGCGCAAAGAACGGCATTTTCGCTGTTGACGATATCACAAGAGAGTATCAGAAGGGCAGAGTTGACAGAGAATACAAGGTTTACGAGGCTGATGAGGACGCTGTTTATGATGCAGTTTACGACATCGACCTTTCCGAGATAAAGCCCACCGTTTCATTCCCCCACCTCCCCGAAAGCACAAGAACCTGTCTCTTATACACATCTCCGAGCCCACGAGACGCTACGCTATC
>CAMBJF010000048.1 GCA_945867875.1 uncultured Ruminococcus sp.
GGGCTCGGAGATGTGTATAAGAGACAGACTTTTTACTGCAATACACTCCTATGTTAACATAAATAGATGAATTTCAAAATCATATAATATGAAAAATGCGTGAAATCTTTCACAATTGCTTTACTTTAACGGAACATTAACGAAATATGGGGTATGTTATGTATTATCTGCGAAAAATGTCTGTTAAATACGGGTAAAAGGAATGCCCCGTCAAAAATGACGGGGCATTAACATTTTTATATCATCATATCATCGCCGACATTATATTCATCAGCGGCAGCATGACCGTGAGCATTATAACTCCCGCCGCAGCGGTGAGCACAGCCGTCATAACAGGCTCCGCAAAGCTTATTATCCGCTCCACGCTCCTGTCGGCTTCCTCACTCATACGGCGGCTTATCTTCTGCCACGCAGCATCAAATGAGCCTGAGGTGTAGGAAACTTTAAGCGTTCTTGCGTAGAATACGGGCAATAGCTCTGACTGCTCCACAGCGTCCGAAAAGGGCACATCGTCCATTACAAGGGCGGCGCAGCGGTCTATCCGCTCATTCACCCTTTTGCAGGAGCTTATGCCACGGGCATTGCTAAGCGCCTCTGCCGCAGAAAGTCCGCTGTTTATCATCATCGAGACCGCTCCCGTGAATTTCGCTTCCGCCACCGTTTCGGCGGTTTTGCGGAAAAATGGCAGCGATGCAAGAAGCTCGCTTGTGCCGTCGCTTTTGTCCTGCGCTCCCAGGAACACAGCCCCGCAAATAAAGAGAACTCCGCAGACTATGAGCATTATCGTGCCCGCTCCTGCGGCGGTCTCAACGCTTTTTGACACCGCACTGCAGACCTCGGGGTCAAACTCCTTGAAAATGTCCGCAAACATTGGCAGTACCTTTAAGGTGAGCACGGAAATGACCGCCGCCGCTATTACAAGCATTATCATAGGCGATACCACGGCATTTCTGATGTTCTCGCCCATTCTCGCCTGCTTTTCGTAATAGTCCGTAAGGGAGGAAAGGGCTTCGTCAAGCCGTCCAGACATCTCCCCCGCCATAACTGTTTTAACGCAGTATTCGGGGAAAGCTCCCGTTTCTTCAAGTGCCGCATACAAGGGCTTTTCCATTGAAAGTGAGGTCGTCACAGACCTTAAGAGCTCGTTTGCTTCTGTTGTGCTCCTGCTCTTTGTCTGCGCCGCCATTACCGCAAGTCCGTCATACACGGGCACGCCCGAGTCAAGGACTTGCAGGAGCTGATAGCAGAAATACGACACCTCGTCGGCAGTAAGGGGTCTTTTAAGTATTTTTTTCTCAGCCATTTTTCTGCCTCCTCTCATTCATCGGCTTCATAGTCTTCGTGATCATCATAGCTTTCGTCATATTCATCATAATTTTCATCAGTATCATCATTATTGTCCGCAAGGGCTGCGGCAAGCTCTTCCGCACTCATTCCGCCAAGCTTTTCAATACGGTAATTCTCATTATAATAGGCCTCGATTATCTCACGTATCATCAGCTTTGAATACTCGCCCTTTTCCACAAAGCCCGAAAATGCGATAACGGGGTCATCGGAGGGATAAAAGCCGATAAACGCCGAACCCGTGTCGGATTTCGAGGTCATCTGAGGAGTACCCGTTTTTATTGCCGCCTTTTGGGGCAGCTCAGAGAGCAGATAGCTGTCGGTGTAATAATCCTTTACTGAGGGGTATGAGTATGCGTCAAAAGCCGCCGCTTCCTCCATTCCCTCAATTACCGTGTCAAAGGTATAACCCGTTTTGTCCTCTATCACAGCGGCTTTTACGGGCTGTGTCCTGCTCACAAGGGACTCCATATTATATGTGTAAACGCTGTCCACAAGATAGGTCTCATACCTTACGCCCCTGTTGCCTATCATAAGCGCCTGCCCTGCCATTTGCAGTGGGGTGACGTAGGTGTCAGACTGACCGATAGCCGCCTGAATGACATTTCCTGCCTGCCATACCTGCTTGCGGGCTTCAAAGGTTTCAGGGCTTGCGATATATCCAGTTTTCTTGCCTCTGCCCGTTTCAAGTCCCATTTCCTCGCCGAGGCCGTACAGTGATGCATACTCGGTTATCTTGTCGATGCCCATAATTCTGCCCACCTCATAAAAGAAGATGTTGCAGGATTCTCTCAGTGCACCCACCACGTTCAGTCTGCCGTGAAAACCCGTACATTCGGGGCTCCAGCCCTCCCAGTAGGTGTAATATTTCTGACAGTTCACCACATCTGTAGGGGTTATGACGCCCTCGTTCAGTGCGGCGGTGGCGGTGACGGTCTTGAACGTTGAGCCGGGGCGGTAAAGTCCCGATGTAACACGGTTAAGGAGGGGGGAATTTTCCCCGTTTGCCACTGCGGAATAGTTTTCAAGGTAATCGTTAAGGTCATAGGTAGGCGATGTGGCTGCCGCAAGCAGTGCGCCGCTTTTTGCGTCAAGAACAACAAGCGCCCCCGCATTTGCTTCCGTGCCCTTTGCCTTTGAAGATGTCTGATTGTTCAGCCACCATATATGATTTTCAAGGATAGTCTGGACTTTTCGCTGATAGCCGCTGTCAACGGTGAGCTTTATGGTGTTTCCGGGAACAGGCTCAACGGTGGTCTCGTCGCTTACCACAGTGCCGCCTTGGATTTCAAGGGTGCGCACGCCCTTTTGTCCCCTGAGAGTGCTTTCCATAGCCTTTTCAAGTCCGCCCTTGCCCAGGGAATCATTCAGTGCATAGCCGCCGTCCTTCAGCTCGTCGTATTCCTCGGCGGATATCGCTCCCACCGTGCCGATAAGGTGAGGGATAACATCTCCCGTTTTCACCACTCTCACGGCTTCCTGCACGATGTCCACGCCGTCAAGGTCATAGGTAAGCTCTTTGAGCCTTACCATCGCCTCCATTGTGATGTCCTCCGCAAAGGTGTAGCGGTTGGAAACGGAGAAATCTCTGAGATACATCGTGTATCTCACTCCTGCGATGATACGCTTTTCACGGTCGGTATAGCTTTTGTCGATGTCGTAAAGCCCTGTCATAGCGGTGATACAGTCCTCAGCCGTGCCATACACCTGCACGCCGATATTTTTTCTGAGCCTTGCAATATCGCTTTCCCTGTCGGG
Source organism: uncultured Ruminococcus sp. (assembly GCA_945867875.1). Taxonomy (GTDB): domain Bacteria; phylum Bacillota; class Clostridia; order Oscillospirales; family Ruminococcaceae; genus Huintestinicola. Next base: position 3,103 of record CAMBJF010000048.1, read on the forward strand.
GGTAAATTCAAAGGGAGCATTGTCACTTACGGGCAGTGCGTCCTCCCATTCAACGTTCTCTTCTTCAAGAACTCCCGCAACCTTAAGGATAATTCGGTTTATCTCGGCATCATTGGTGGGAAAGAATGCTTTCTGAATGACTGCGTTGAAGCCCGCCTTGTTGCTCACAAGATATTCGCCGTTTGCATCGGCAATTTCCCCACGGGGAGCGTTTATGACCTGCTCGGCAGTGTTGGAGCTGAGGGATTTTTCAAGATAGCTGCTGCCGTCAACAAGCTGGAGCTTCATAAGCCTGAATGCGCCCAGGGACATTACAGCCAGAGTCAGCGCCATTATTATGATAAAGCGGATATTGTCCGCAGCCTTGCTCATTCCTTCACCTCCGTGAATTCATTTATTATAGTATCAGCCGAAAATTTCCGCAAGCTCTCTTATGTCCTTTGCAGATGCGGCAATTTTATCCTCGGGCATATTCTTTCCGAAGCCGTATGCGGCGTGGACAAAGAGAATGCCAGCCTTGAATGCTGCCTCGCAGTCCCCTGCGGTATCGCCCACATATGCAGCACTTGTGACCTTGTTGCGCTCCATTATCTGCCTTATGGTGATATCCTTGGACTTCCCCGTTTCTCCCCAGCAGAGATAATCCGTGAAAATCCGCTCCAGACCGCAGTATTCAAAGAATGCCTCGATATATCCCGTCTGACAGTTGCTCACAATGAAAAGACGGTGCTTTTCCGAAAGCTTTGAAAGGGTCTCCTCTATGCCCTCATAGAGCACGCCGCCCTTTGATGCAAGAAAATTGTTCTCTTCCTCGCTGCAAAGCTCAAGGACTTCGTACTGCTTTGTGGCGGAGAGCATGGGGAACAGCCTGCCTGCTATCTCGTCCATAGTCATACCCATAACGCCCCTGATGTCCTCACCTGTGATGTGCACGTTTTTGAGCAGAGGATTTCCGAGACTTCTCACAGTTTCCTCCCAGGAAGCCGCAACATTTTCCGAGCTGTCCCAGAGAGTTCCGTCAAGGTCAAATATAATGCTTTCTGCGTTCATAGCCATTCCCCCATTACTTGTTTTTGTCGTATATAAGCATAAGCCCTTTAAGGGGCAGGTCGCTGTCTGTGATGATACTGCTTCGGCACAGCGGTATCACAGTGTCAGCCGCCGCACCCGTTGCAACAGCCGTGCACACGCAGCCCATCTCCTCATTTATTCGCCCGATAAGGCTGTCTATCATTCCCGCACAGCCGTAGAGAGCACCGCTTTTGAGACATTCCACGGTGTTCCTGCCGATAAGCCTTTTGGGCGGTTCGGGGGCGATGTGAGGGAGCTGTGATGCCCTTGCCACAAGGGAATCGAGGGAAACTCTCAGCCCCGGAGCTATCATTCCACCCATATAGCAGCCCTTTTCATTGATGACCGAAAGGGTAGTCGCCGTGCCCATATCTATTATAATGAGCGGGAGAGGATAATATTTCACAGCCGCCGCCGCATTTACCACCATTCCGCTGCCCAGCTGGGCGGGGTCGTCTATCATAATGCTGACGCCCGTTTTTATCCCCGGGCCTACCACCATAGGTGCGGTGCCAGTAAGCCGCCACAGGGCTTCCTTTACGGTAAAGGTGAGAGAGGGGACAACGGAGGATATTATGCTCCCGTGGATTTCCCTGTGATCCGTGCCGTTTAACTCGCAGGCGGTGCGGATAAGAGCGGCGTATTCAAGCGGGGTCGCAGTCTGCACCGTGGAGATGCGCTCGCTGAACAGTATTTTGCCGTCCCTGCAGCAGCCGATAACGGTGTTGGTATTTCCTATATCAACAGCTAAGATCATAAGGCTCTTCCTCTCATTTTCAGATAATTATACACTATAATTATCCCATAAAAAAGCCGCAAGATATATCGACTTTTTATTAACATTCTCTGAATTATTGCAGATGTGCTTGCTGATAGGTCATATGAGGCGGTGTCGGCAGGCGAATAATTGTTCTAATTGCACAAATTTTCTCAAATCCCTTGCATAAAGGGAAAAAGTGTGGTATAATAGCTTTGCTAAATTAGTTGTGTATATGTTTTCATATATAATGTGGAGGAAAAAATATAATGGGCGTTATCGAGATCATCAGCGGCATTGTGCTTATTGCGTGCAGCGTTTTTATTGTTGTTATCACACTTATGCAGTCACAGAAGCAGCAGGGTATGACAAGTGCGATCCAGGGCTCCAATAATGACAGCTTCTACGGTAAGAACGGTCAGAACACAAGAGAAAAGGCTCTTGAAAGACTGACTAAGATCGTTGCTGTTATCTTCTTTGTTATAGTAATTGCGGTAAATATCATTTCCGTAGTTGCGTCAAAGGGCTGATAAAAGGCTGACCGCTCCTGCACTGCTGTGTGGGAGCTTTTTTGCTATATACCCACACTCACACTTATTATTATAATCGGAGGTAATTATGGCAGAGGTATCTCAGATATGCATTGCAAGAATACTGAACGTCCTTGAACAGGGCGGCAAGCGTGCCGTGCCCGAAAAGGCGCTTTACGGCAGGGTAAAGGGAAAGAAAATATCTCAGGCGGATTTCAGAAAAGCTGCCGCAAAGCTTGCGGAAAGCGGCGACATTATGCTCACAAAGCAGGGATATATCCTGTGCAGGGCTCACGATATGTTCAAGGCTGAGGTGGCAAGGATAAACAAGACTTTCGGCTTTGTACGCCGTGAGGACGGGGTGGAGATATTTGTCCCCGGAAAGTATCTCAAGGGCGCAATGCCGGGAGATACGGTCATTTGCCGTCTTATCCCGCCAAGGGGCGATTCCCCCGAAGCGGAGGTTTGCTCGGTGGCAAAGGAGGGATTTTCCGAATTTACGGGAACGCTTGTCAGCGAAAACAACAGCTGGTATGTTCAGCCCGACAGCTTCTGCCGTGACCTTATCGCCGTTAGCGGCAGGGACACCGATGCTAAGGAGGGCGACAAGGTGCTTGCGGTCATCACCAAGAGAGGTGAGCGCCACGCCGAGCACCGCTGCCGCATAAGTGCGGTATTCGGCAGCTCCGACAGGGCTGTGAGCAGTGCCCTTGCTGTACTTTATATGAACGATGTTGAGGTGGAATTCCCCCTTGCCGTTCAGGACGAAGCAAGGCACATTTCGGGTATGAAGATAACCGACAAGGACATTTTCAGCCGCCTTGACCTGCGGGACGAGATAATTTTCACCATTGACGGTGCAGACACCAAGGATATCGACGATGCCGTTTCCGTTTCACGCACCGAAAACGGCTATGCTCTCGGCGTTCATATCGCTGATGTTTCCCACTATGTAAAGCCCAATTCCGAGCTTGACAAGGACGCTTTTATGCGTGGAACATCGATTTACTACGCAAACAAGGTAATCCCTATGCTCCCGAAAGAGCTTTCAAACGGCATATGCTCCCTTAACCCCAATGAGGACAGGCTTGCATTTTCCTGCCTTATGGAGCTTGACAGCGAGGGAAAGCCCGTAAAATACAAATTCAGCAAGACAGTTATCCGCTCCCGTGTCAAGGGCGTTTACAGCGAGATAAACAAAATTCTTGACTGCAAGGACAATATGTCCGCCCTCCCCGATGACATCAGGGAAAAATACGACGGACTTTTCGACACAATCTTCCTTATGGAGGAGCTTGCGGAGATCCTTACCGCAAACAAGCTCAAAAGGGGCGCTCCCCAGATAGACACGCCCGAATGCAAGCTTGAAATAAACGCAGACGAGGTATGCGTGGGAGTTTCCCGCAGAGAGAGGGGAAAAGCCGAGCTTATCATCGAGGAATTTATGCTTATGGCGAATGAATCCGCCGCCAAGACCGCAAGGGAACATAACATTCCTTTCGTTTACCGTGTCCACGAGAACCCCGCTCCCGAAAAGATAACCGAGCTTATCGAGGTAACGGACAGGCTGAACATTCCCCACCCCACGTTTTCAAGCGTGAAGCCCGTTCATCTTGCGGAAATACTCAATTCCGTAAGGGACACTGACCTGTCTCCCGTTATAAACAATATGGTGCTCCGCTCAATGGCAAAGGCGAAATATTCCGATGAGCCTTTGGGACATTTCGGACTTGTGCTTAAAGATTATGCACATTTCACCTCGCCTATCAGACGATATCCCGACCTTGCGATACACCGTATCCTCACCGAGCTTTGCTATGAAAAGGCTCCTGCGGCGGTCATTGCAAAGAAATTCGGCAGATTTGCAAATGCCGCATCAGCCCGTTCCTCCGAGTGCGAGCTCACCGCAATGCGTGTTGAGAGGGAGTGCGAGGACTGCTATATTGCCGAGTATATGTCCGCTCATCTTGGCGAGGAGTTTGAGGGAATGGTAAGCTCCGTCACCGATTATGGTATGTACATCGAGCTGCCCAACACTGTTGAGGGTCTTGTGAAGCTTGAAACTCTCCCCGACGGCATATACGAGTTCGACGGTCATTTCTCCGTCACCAAGGACGGCAAGGCTGTTTACTCCGTGGGACAGCACGTAAAGGTAAAATGCGTCAACGCAGACCCTGCCAGCGGAAATATTGATTTTGTTATTGTAAACGAGTGATAGAACCCCTTTGGAGAGCTTTTTCTCCAAAGGGCATTTTGTATTTACAGAAAAAACCGTCATTGTGGTATAAATACACAAAGAAAGCAAGGGGTAATCTGTTAAAATGACGATTGAAAATTGTGTGCTTAAATGGTATAATTATTCTGTAAAATTATTTGCAATTGTTTTCCCTGCCCATTCGCAGAAAACGATTAACATTTAAATTTTTAAGGAGGAGATAAAATGAAGCTGAAAAAGATCATAGCGTCTTTAACAGCGGCGGCTATGGCTGTTACCACTATGGCTTTTGCGCCTTTGAGCGTGAGTGCGGAAGCTGTTGACAAGCCTGACGGCTCGGAGACTATTCTTGGAACATTTTCCCTCAATACGAAGGATAAAAACCCTATGGCTCAGTATGACTCAATATGGGCAAGCCTTTACGGACTTGATGAAAGTGTTTTTAATAATGCCAATAACTATGTAAAGGTCACATTTGGTTATGATGTGGCTCCCACTATTGGAGACGGCAATGACCTTATGTCCACTGTTGCAAACTGGGGGTTTGAAAACTATAGCTGGTATAATGTAGGAAAATTTTATGACACTACCAATGGCACAATAAAAGCAGAACAGAACCTCAGACCTGCTACAAATTCTACAGACAAAGAGTTCTACTGCTATCTGCCTGTATCTGACTTTACAGCAGGCGATCATATTTCGGGAAATATTCAGAATTTCCTTGCACAGGACACTACACTTAAATCTGTAAAGCTTGTACAGATAGTTTCCAACGCACCCTTTGAGGGTTCAATAATCAAGCTTCCCAAAAACACCTGGGACGGCGGCTGGAACTGGCAGGGTACTCAGGTGGTTTCAACAAGCGACTTTACCAAGGATATGCCTATGAGTGAGGTATATGACAAGGCATCTACCATAAAGGTATCATTTAAGATCAACGGTGCTACTGCGGGAACAAATCGTGATTATGATACAAATCAGATTTTCTGGCAGATAAACATCAAGTGTCACAAGGGAGATGATTGGCCTTGGATCACAGGCGGAACAAGCACATACGAAAACGGTATTTTAACTGTTTCCGCAGATCTTTCCGCACTTCTCGATGCGAAATACAGAACTGCCGACTATCTTTTAGACAGTATTAATCTTATTCCTGCCGCAGCAAGCGACAGCGCAAATGATACTATCAGTGTTTACTATGAGGATATGAAGGTATCCCTCGAAAAGACTGTTCCTGCAACTGATATCACTGTATCTCCCAAAACAATGGAGCTTAATATCGGCGAAAAGGACACTGTTGCAGCAACAGTTACCCCCGACAATACAACAGATACTGTTGTATTTACCTCTGATAAGCCTGATGTTGCTTCTGTCGGAGCAGCTTCAGGTGAGGTAACAGCTCTCGCTGAGGGTACAGCTGTCATCACAGCAAAGGCAAATGATACTGTATTTGCTGAGTGCACAGTTACCGTTAAGAAGAACACCTACGCTGTCACCGTAAAGTCCAACAACGACGCATACGGCACAGCTTCCGCAAACGTCAAGGAAGCAGCTGAGAACGATACCGTAGAGCTTTCTTATACTGCAGCAAAGGGCTACAAGTTCTCCAAGTGGGAATCCGAAGATGTAACCGTTGCTAAAGACGGCACATTTACAATGCCCGCAAAGGAAGTAACAGTTACCGCTGTATTCGAGGAGCTTCCTCCCGATGAATATGCGATCAACATTACCAAGCCCGTAAACGGCAAGGTATCTGTAAAGGACGGCGCATCTTCTGCCGTTAAGAACACTGTTATCGAACTCGTAATCACTCCCGACAAGGGCTATGAGGTTGACACCGTTAAGGTAAACGGCGAGGCTATCACAGGCACTTCCTTCACAATGCCCGAAAAGGACGTTACAGTTGAAGTAACTTTCAAGAAGTCCACCTACACCGTAACCGTTGCAGCAGCTGCAAACGGAACAGTTACCGCTGACAAGGCAACTGCTCAGGTGGGCGATACCATTACCGTTACCGCAACACCCGACACAGATTATGAGCTTTCCAAGATCACTGTTAACGGCACAGCTATCACAGGCAATACCTTTACAATGCCCGCTGAGAACGTTACAATTGCAGCAGAATTCAAGAAGATAGGCTCCGCAGGCGCTGAAGTGGTTGTTCCCGAGGGTGTAAGCGTAAGCTTCGCAGGCTCTAAGGAGGATATCCTTAAGGCTGTATTCGGCGATGACTATGCAGCTCTCGTTGAAGCAGGCTACAAGCTTGATGCTGTAATGACAGTCAAGGACGAGACCGCAGTTTCCGCAGAGGACAAGGCTCTTGTTGAGGGCGCACTTTCCGGCGATATGCACATCGGTCTCCTTATCGACGTTTCTCTCGTAATGACCAAGGACGGCGTTTCCACTGTTGTTGCAAACAGCAGCAAGCCCGTTTCCTTCGTTATCGGCGTTCCCGACAGCATCATCGCTGACGGCAGAACATATTCCGTTATCAGAGTTCACGACGGCGCAGCTGAGGACATCGGCGGCACATATGACGCTGCTAATAAGACTATCACAGTTGCTTCCGACAAGTATTCCACATATGCAGTAGTTTACAAGGACGCTCCCGCTCCTCAGCCCGAGCCTACAGTGACCTACTATCCTATCACAGCTGACAGAAATGTTACTCTCACCGCTTCTTCCGCAGCAGCAGGAACACAGATCAATGTAAGAGTTGATTTCGGCTATGATGCATATGTATATTGCGGCGGCAGAGTTATCGACAAGATCACCGAGGGCGGCAGCTTCACAATGCCCGCAGGCAATGTTACTATCGTAACAAAGGCTAACGGCTATCTTGCAATGGTAAAGAACGCAGCTCCCAACTCCTACATCTTTGTTTATGATGCAGATATGAACTACATCAAGACAAACGGCTCTGTTAAGGGCATCAAGGGCGAGGGCAAGATCACAGTTAAGCTCGGCGAGGAATACGCAGGCAAGACTGTTACCCTCTACAAGGGCAGAAAGAGCACAAGCGTTAAGCTCGACAGCCTGACTCTTGACGAGAACGGTAATGCTACATTTACCGTTGAGGGCGGCAAGAATTACACAGCAGTTGTTGAGTAATTCTCCCTGAAAAAACAAACAAAGGCTTCGGCAGGAATGGCTGCCGAAGCCTTTTTGTTATATAAACAAATGATATGCGCCGTTAACTATCCCGCAGAGGATAAGCCCCGTGACGGTGGGGAGCGCCATTGCAAGCAAAGTTTGCTTTACCGACCCCGTTTCCTTTTTTATGGTAAGGCAGGTGGTGGAACAGGGGAAGTGGCAGAGCATAAATATGATAACGCACACCGTTGTCACCCACGTCCAGCCGTTTGCCGCAAATATCTCCGCCATTGCACCGCTGCCCGCTTCGGTGAGGGTGCTCTGACCCGTGTATATCATCATCATTATGGGCAGGACTATCTCATTTGCGGGAAAGCCAAGAATAAACGCAAGGATTATCACTCCGTCCATACCGAAAAGCCTGCCGAACGGGTCAAGGGAATCGGCACATCTCGAAAGCAGTGTCATATCTCCCACGGATATGTTCGCAAGGAGCCACAGGATCAGCCCCGCAGGAGCTGCCACTGTCACAGCTCTGCCGAGAACGAACACCGTTCTGTCAAGGAGCGAGCGGACAAGGACCTTGCCAATTTGCGGGCGGCGGTATGGGGGCAGTTCAAGGGCAAAGGAAGTTGCTGTGCCTTTCAGGACAGTTTTTGAAAGAAATCGTGACATAATAAAGGTGAGGACTGCGCCGAGGGCTATGACGCCCGTGAGCATAAGTGCGCTTGCGAAATTTCCGCCGCTGCCTGCCACCGCAAGCATTCCGATAAGGGTTATAAGTGCGGGGAAACGTCCGTTGCAGGGCATAAAAACGTTGGTGAGAATTGCTATCTGCCGCTCTCTCGGTGAATCGATTATCCTGCACCCGGTTACCCCCGCCGCATTGCAGCCGAGACCCATTGCCATTGTAAGAGCCTGTTTTCCGCAGGCGTTTGCACGGCTGAAATACCTGTCGAGATTGAACGCCGCCCGTGGGAGATATCCCACATCTTCAAGGAGGGTGAAAAGGGGGAAAAATATCGCCATAGGCGGCAGCATCACCGATGTTACCCAGGTGAGGACACGGTACACCCCGTCAATGAGCATACTTTCCGCCCATTCGGGGCAGCCTGCGCCGCACAGCCACCCTCTGAGCACATCGCCAAGCGATGAAAACGCCGAGGACAGCCACTCTGAGGGGTAATTTGCCCCTGCAATGGTTATGTAAAATATCACCGCCAGCATCAGCAGCATCACGGGCAGACCCCATATCCTGTGAGTGAGTATCCTGTCTATCCTGCGGTCACGCTCATAGTAATCGGGCATATCCCGCCTTACAGCCATATCCGCAATTTCCTCCGCACGGCGCACTATGGCAGTGACGGTAAGGTCACGGAGAGCGGCGGCATCTGTGCCCTTTTCACTGAGTATGGAAACGGCACGGTCATATGCACTGCCAAGCTCACTTTCCTTGTCACCGAGGGCATTTCTCAGCTCTCCGCAGGTAAAGCTGTCAAGGGTGGAGATAAATTCCTCGCTCCGTTCAAGGATTCGCAGGGCGGCAAAACGGGTGCATATCCTGCCTTTTAGGATATTTTCAAGGGCGGGGGACAGCTCCTCCACAGCACGCTCCACCTCATCGGGATATATGACAGGCGGACCTGACAGCTCCGTTTCGCACATTTCCCCCACTCGTGCCAGCATTCCGTCAAGTCCCGTGTCATTTCGTGCAATAACGCCGCAGACGGGCACGCCGAGTATTTCTTCGAGTTTTCCAAGGTCAACGGAAATTTTCTTTTTTGCCGCTTCATCAAGTAAATTTACGCATATCATCGTGTGAGGAGTAATTTCCATTACCTGAAGCGCAAGGTTGAGATTTCGTTCAAGGCAGGAAGCGTCGCAGACCACAATGACCCCCTCGCTGCCGCCGTATGCTATAAAATCCCTTGCCACCTGCTCCTCGGCGGAATGCGCCATAAGGGAATATGTGCCGGGGAGGTCGGTGAGGACGATGTTCCCGCCGCCCCGCAGACATTTTCCCCTTGCGGTGGAAACGGTCTTGCCCGTCCAGTTGCCAGTGTGCTGGTTCATACCCGTGAGGGCGTTGAAAACTGTGGATTTGCCCACGTTCGGGTTGCCTGCAAGAGCAATGCTTACCTCTTTTTCTG
>CAMBJF010000049.1 GCA_945867875.1 uncultured Ruminococcus sp.
GTGTATAAGAGACAGGATAAATTTAACTATATTATAATATTTTTCCCCGTTTATGTCAAGTTTAAAAAATAATGCCCTCCGAAAGCGGTTCGGAGGGCATTTAGGTTAAGTTGAGACTTATTTCTTATCCGATTTTTTAACTATCTCGGGAGCAGCCTTTTCGGTCACGCACTTTTCGGTAACGATGACCTTTTCAATGTCATTATCGGAGGGAGCGTTGAACATTGTGTCCTGGAGGATACCCTCAACAATGGCACGAAGTCCTCTTGCGCCTGTTTTCTGCTTGATAGCCTCTGCAGCAATAGCCGTGAGAGCCTTGTCCTCAAATTCGAGGTCGATATTGTCAAGCTTGAAAAGGTGCTTGTACTGCTTAACAAGGGCATTTTTGGGGTCGGTGAGTATCTTTACAAGTGCCGCTTCGTCAAGCTCGTCAAGAACGGTGATAACAGGAAGTCTGCCCACCAGCTCGGGAACCATACCGAATTTTACAAGGTCCTGAGGGGTAACGTCCTTGAAAATGTTCTTTTCCTTTTCATTTCTGCTCTTTATGTCAGCACCGAAGCCGAGAGTTGTGGAATCCTTGCGCTTTTTGATAGTCTGCTCCAGACCGTCAAAAGCACCGCCGCAGATGAAAAGGATATTCTTTGTGTTGACCTGAATGCACTCCTGATTGGGGTGCTTTCTGCCGCCGTTGGGGGGAACATTTGAAACTGTGCCCTCGACGATTTTCAGAAGAGCCTGCTGAACGCCCTCGCCGCTTACATCACGGGTAATGGAGGTGTTCTCGGACTTTCTTGCAATTTTGTCTATCTCGTCGATGTAGATGATGCCTCGCTCGGCAGCCTTTACATCATAATCCGCAGCCTGCAAAAGTCTAACAAGAACGTTCTCAACGTCATCGCCCACATAGCCCGCCTCGGTGAGAGTGGTGGCATCAGCGATCGCAAAGGGAACGTCAAGAGTCTTTGCGAGAGTTGAAGCGATAAGGGTCTTGCCCACACCTGTGGGACCCAGGAGGATAACGTTTGACTTCTGAAGCTCAACGTCATTTTTCTCTTCCTTGCTTCCCGCAGCAATCCTCTTGTAATGATTGTAAACCGCAACGGAAAGGGCGATCTTAGCCATATCCTGACCGATGATGTACTCGTCCAGCACAGCTTTTATCTCAGAGGGCTTTTTTATTTTAAGCTCCTTGGGGGCACTGTTTTTTTCAAGTCGGTCAAAATGTTCGGGATCGGGGATATATCCCAGCTGCTCATTGTTCATAAGCATTTCGTAGCAGTAAACTACACAGCTGTCGCAGATATTAGCTCCTCCGGCAGAAAAAATATTCTGTGCTGCCGTTTCGGGTCTGCCGCAGAAGCTGCAGCGCTTTGGTCCTTTTTCCGAGGGCATTTGTTACCATTCCTTTCCTTGGGGTATTTATCTTTTTGATGTAAAATTGCCCTGCCGCCGAAACGACAGCAGAGCAATGCAAATTTTATCTGTGCTCGATGACCTTGTCGATGAGACCGTATTCCATTGCCTCCTGGGCAGTGAGATAATTGTCTCTTTCGGTGTCACGCTCGATAACGTCAAGAGGCTTGCCTGTGTTCTTTGCAAGTATCTCATTGAGCTTCTGACGAGTGTAGACCATATGGTCGGAGTGAATTTTTATATCAGTGCACTGACCCGAAATTCCGCCGCCTGAGATAAGGGGCTGATGAATAAGTATCTCGGAATTGGGAAGAGCAAATCTCTTGCCCTTTGTGCCTGCGGAAAGGAGGAATGCTCCCATTGAAGCAGCCATACCCATACAGATAGTGGAAACATCGCACTTGATGTACTGCATCGTGTCATAGATAGCCATACCTGCCGTGATCACGCCGCCGGGGCTGTTGATGTAGAAGGAAATATCCTTTTCGGGATCCTGTCCTTCAAGAAACAGCATCTGTGCGATTACAAGGCTTGCGGTGGTATTATTCACGTCCTCGGACAGAATGATTATTCTGTCATTGAGAAGTCTGGAATAAATGTCCATACTGCGCTCGCCACGACCGGTCTGTTCAACAACATAAGGCACTAAGCTCATCAGAAACACCTCCGTAAAAAATGTGTGCTTAAATTACTTGATAACTGCGCTGTCCTTTACGAGCTTGGAAGCCTCGGTAACAAGCATATCAGTCTTGAGAGTTGCGGGGCTAACTACGCTCATAAGCTGGTTGAGAGGAAGCTTGTAGTTCTCGGACATCTTCTTGAGCTCTTCCATAACCTGCTCATCTGTAACTTCGATGCCTTCGAGCTTAGCAATCTGCTCGAGAGCGAGTCTGAGCTTAACGGTCTTTTCAGCCTGATCCTTGAAAGTATCTCTGAATGCAGCCTCGTCCATACCTGTGAAGGAGAGGTACATAGGAAGATCAAGACCCTGCTGTGAAAGTCTCATTTCGAAATCTCTTACCATTTCGTCGATCTTGTGCTCGAACATAACCTGAGGGATATCAGCGTTCATCTTAGCGATAACTGCGTCGTAAATAGCGTTCTCAGCAGCAGCGTCAGCGTTCTTTGCAGCGTTGTCCTCAAGCTTCTTCTTAAGGTCAGCCTTAAGCTCATCGAGAGTATCGAACTCGGAAGTATCCTTAGCGAAATCATCGTCAAGGTCGGGAAGCTCGGTTGTCTTGATCTCGTGGAGCTTGATCTTGAACTCAGCAGGCTTGCCTGCGAGCTCTTCCATCTGATAGTTCTCGGGGAATGTTACGTTGATTGTGAAGTCCTCACCTGTGGTCTTGCCAACGATCTGCTCCTCGAAGCCGGGGATAAACTGACCGGAACCGATCTTAAGGGAGAAGCCGTCTTCCTTGCCGCCGTCAAATGCCTTGCCGTCCATAAAGCCCTCGAAGTCGATAACTACTGTATCGCCGTTCTCAACAGCTCTGTCCTCAACAGTGATAAGTCTGCCGTTTCTCTCCTGCATGGACTTGAGCTGGTTGTCAACGTCCTCGTCAGAGATAGTCTTGACATTCTTTTCAACTTCTATACCCTTATAATCGGAAATCTCTACCTCGGGCTTAGCGATGCACTTTACCTTGAAAGAAACACCGTTGTCTTTGGAAAGAGCGGTAACGTCGATCTCGGGGCGGTCAACGATATCAAGACCTGCCTCTTCGATAGCAGAGCCTACGATATAGGGAACCATTGCGTTGACAGCATCATCATAAAAGCAGCTCTCGCCGTAAAGCTTCTCGATCATCTTTCTGGGAGCCTTGCCCTTTCTGAAGCCGGGAACGTTTATCTTGTTCTTAGCCTTCTGATAAGCAGCCTGAACGGCATTCTCAAATTCCTCGGCGGTAGCGTCTACCTCGAGTTCATAGATATTTGTTTCAACTTTATTTGTAGATTTTAAGCTCATTTACAACATCCTCCATTTTAATACAAGCATATAAAAAGATTATAACATAGTTTTGCGGATAAAGCTATAGTGTTTTCAATATTTCTGCATTTTGCACAAATTACATTATTTTAACAGGGCAAAATTGCACATAATCTGCGGATACAAGCTGAAAAACGATGCCGTCTCTCTCGCCATTCACCGCATTCTGATGACCCTTTCTGCCGTGGATATGACCGTACCAGCACCGTTTTATGCTGTGCCTGTACATCACTTCCAGCAGGTCGGGGTTGTATTCACTCCCGTAAAGAGGCGGGTAATGCAGGAAAACCAGCGGTTCAAGACCTGCATTTTCAGCAGATGCAATGGACGTTTCAAGACGCTGTGCCTCTCTCGCCAGCACCTTTGCGTCAGCAGGTTCGCTGTCATCATTTATCCAGCCCCTTGTGCCGCATATGCCGTAGTTTTCGTAGGCATAATGGTTGTTGTGCAGGATAAAAATGCTGTCAAAACCGTTTTCCGCAAGGAAATTATTCATCTTTGCGGCGGTTGTCCACCAGTAATCGTGATTGCCTTTGAGAATTATTTTTCGTCCCGGAAGCTCGTGGATATAGCGGAAATCAGCCCCCGCTTCTTTCAGCGACATAGCCCAGGAGATGTCCCCGGGGACGACTACCGTGTCCTCGGGAGATACCTCTCTGTTCCAGTTTTCCTTTATCCTTTCGACGTAGTTTTCCCACCCGCCGAAAATATCCATTGACTTGTCTGACGACAGGGACAGGTGCAGATCTCCCATTACAAAAAGAGCCATTTTCTATCCTTTCCATAACAGCGCTGCTGCGTGTCCTTTATAATGATATTAAAGTGAAAGTGACTTAAGAACGAAGTCCTTCATATCGTCCTTGCCGATAACGCCTGTGAAGCGAATTTCCTTGTTTTTAAGGTCAGCAAGGGACTTGGGAACGTCATAGCCGGAAACCTCGTGGAGCTTCTCCACCTTGTCGAACTCGTCCATATCGCCTGCTGTGCCGTTGATTGCTTCAAGAACAGCGGTGCTGAACTTGTAGGGGCTTGCGGTGGAAGCGATAACGGTCTTGGTGTTGTCGCCGGTAGCCTTCTTGTAATCCTCGTAAACCTTGACAGCAACAGCGGTGTGAGTGTCGAGGGTGTAGGAATACTTGTCGTAGATCTCCTTGATGCAAGCCTTTGTCTGAGCGTCATCGCAGCAGCCTGCGGCAAAATCAGCCTTGAGCTTTGCCTTGACATCATCGGTAACTTCATATCTGCCTTCAGATGCAAGCTTGCCGAACCACTCTCTTATCTGAGCGTCATTCTCGCCGCACATAATGTAGAGAAGTCTTTCAAGGTTGGAGGAAATGAGGATATCCATAGAGGGGGAAACAGTTGTGATGAACTTTCTGTTTCTGTCGTAGATACCTGTGTTTATGAAGTCGGTGAGGACATTGTTTGCGTTGGAAGCGCAGATGAGCTTGTTTACGGGCATACCCATATTCTTAGCGTAATATGCGGCAAGAATGTTGCCGAAGTTGCCTGTGGGAACAACAACGTTTATCTTGTCACCTGCATTTATCTCGCCGTCCTTGACAAGCTCTGCATATGTAGAGATGTAGTAGATTATCTGAGGTGCAAGTCTGCCCCAGTTGATGGAGTTTGCGGAGGAGAACATCATACCGCCGTCTGAAAGCTTCTTCTTGATATCCTCGTTTGTAAATACAGCCTTAACACCGTTCTGGCAGTCGTCGAAATTGCCCTTAAGAGCGCATACTGTAACGTTTTTGCCCTCCTGAGTAGCCATCTGACGCTTCTGCATAGCGGATACGCCGTCCTGAGGATAGAACACCATGATCGATGTGCCCTCAACGTCTGCAAAGCCTTCGAGAGCAGCCTTTCCTGTATCACCTGATGTTGCAACGAGGATAACTACCTTCTTGTTGATGCCTGTCTTTTTCAGGGAAGTTGTGAGCAGGTAGGGGAGTATCTGGAGAGCCATATCCTTGAATGCACAGGTAGGTCCGTGCCACAGCTCGAGGACATATGTACCCTCGAAAAGGTGGGATATCTCAGCGATATTTGCAGTAGCAAAGCTCTTGTCGTTATATGCACTTTCGGTGCAGTATTTAAGCTCTGCGTCAGTGAAATCGGTAAGGAACTTCTTGAAAACATAAGCCGCTCTTTCCGCATAGCTCATATCTCCCAGGCTCACGATCTCGTCCATTGAAATGGAGGGTATCTCGGAGGGAACGAAAAGTCCTCCGTCATTGGATATGCCCTGTACGATAGCTTCGGCAGAGCTGATCTTTACTTCGCTGTTTCTTGTGCTTTTGTAAAACATAATGGATTCTTTCCTTTCTGATTGGTATATATCAAAAGCGATAGAAAAACCGCTGATTTTTAAAGGGTGCTGTCCGTGCCGCCGTCATAGGCGTTGTCAAGGTAATTCATTTTTATTACCCTGCCGTCCTTTACGGTGACTTCCGAAATGTCAAATCTCGGCTGTAGGTCGTGGGGATATCTGTAGGAAAATTCCCTTGCTGCGTTTATGATAAGGCTCCGCTTTCGGCTTTTCACAGCTTCCGCACCGCTTTCGAGAGCGGAGATGTCACGGGTCTTGACCTCCACAAATGCGATGATGTCATCTTTTTTTGCGATGATGTCAATTTCGCCGCCTTTTATGCGGAAATTCCGCCTGACTATCTCATATCCCGACTTTTGCAGATAATAAGCCGTCAGCTCCTCGCCGAGCCTGCCCGTTTCACTTCTGCTTCGCTGCATAGTATTTTTTCAGAAATGACATTCTGTGGATAGGGGAGGGACCGTATTTGTCAAGCATTTCATAATGGAGCTTTGTGCCATAGCCCTTGTGGCGTTCAAACTGCCACTGGGGATACATTTCCGCAGCTTTTTTCATATACCTGTCACGGCTCACCTTTGCAATAATTGATGCCGCAGCGATGCTTGCAGATGTGGCATCGCCCTTTACAACAGTCTCACCCTCAATGTCAATGGGGGGAAACTTGTTGCCGTCCACAAGGGCATATTCGGGAGAGATGCCAAGCCCGTCCACAGCCCTTTTCATAGCAAGAAGAGCGGCGTTCAGAATGTTTATCTCCTCAATTTCCTCAACGCTTGCGGTGGCGATGCAAAAGGTCTTTGCCTTGTTTATTATCTCGTCAAAAAGCTCCTCACGCTTTTTCTCGGTGAGCTTTTTGCTGTCGTTCAGTCCCTCGATAACGGTGTCATTATCAAGAATGACCGCAGCGGCATATACGTCGCCCGCCAAAGGTCCACGTCCCGCCTCGTCTATCCCGCAGAAAACGGGGTGGAACAGGCGCACTGTCCTGTCATATTCAAATAATGGAGAAAGCTCCGCAGTGATGTTCACGGCAATTCCCTCCGATTTATGCAAAATCCGCAGGAGCTTCAAGAGTTATCCTGCCAAGCTTGCCGCTTCTGAACTCGTCAAGGACGGTAATGGCGGCTCTTTCCGTGTTTATCTCGCCGCCCGAAATGAGCATTCCACGGGCTTTTCCAACTCTCATAAGAAGCTCATAGCCCGAAAGACAGCCCATACTTTCACCGCTCTCGGTCATTTCGTCCTCTTCGGGAGTTTCAAGATTTATCTTATAGCGCTCTTTGAGACCCTCGGGATATATGTCCCTGAGCCGCAGCAGCAGCCTGCACGCAAGAAGCTCCGTGTCAACAACATCGTCCTTGACAGCTCCCGTAAACGCAAGCTTTTCGCCCACAGCCATATCCTCGAATTTAGGCCACAGCACACCGGGCATATCGAGCAGCTCAATGTCATTGTCCACCATTACCCACTGCTTTTCACGGGTAACTCCGGGGCGGTCTTCGACCCTAGCCTTTTTCTGACCCGCCATACGGTTGATGAACGAGGACTTGCCCACATTTGGGATACCCACCACCATAAGGTGAAGCACACGTCCGCTCATACCCTTTGCGGCATATTTTTCGATAAGGGGCGCAAGGGTCTCCTTCACCGCAGGAACGAACCTGTTAAGACCTCTTCCCGTGCGGCAGTCGGCAGGAACGGCGCAAATGTCCTCTCTTCGTAAATATTCGACCCAGCTCTGAGTAATTTTTTCGTCCGCAGCGTCGCATTTATTCAGTATGACTATCCTTGGCTTGCCCTCAACGAGGGTGTTTATCTCAGGGTTTCTGCTTGACATAGGTACTCTTGCGTCAATGACTTCAACAACAGCGTCCACCAGCGGCAGACACTTTTCCATCATTCGTCGGGTCTTGGTCATATGACCGGGAAACCACTGTATTGACGGTATTTCGTTCATTTAAACTCCTTGAAACTTAAAAGAGGAAAGCAGGCGAAAGGCGAATGTCTTTCCGTCTGTCTTTCCTCCGTGAAATTTATGATTTAAGATCAGTCAACAGTTCCGATCCTGTCCATAGGCCAAATTCTGAAAACAACGTGACCTGCGATCTCTTCCTCGGGAATGAAGCCGATCCTGGAGCTTCTGCTGTCAGCCGAATGCATTCTGTTGTCGCCCATAACGAAGTAATTTCCCTCGGGAACGGTTACGGGATATTCAAATGCACCCTCATCAAGCTGAGTAAGCTCGTTTATGTAGTCCTCTTGGAGGACTTCACCGTTGACCTTGACAACTCCTGTATCGAAGTTGATGTCCACCTGATCGCCGCCCTCAGCGATGATGCGCTTTACGATGGGCTTGCCAAGGCTCTGACTGTCAACTATAACAATATCGCCCTTTTCGGGAGTATAGAAAAGATGATTGATGATAAGCTTTTCGCCGTCCTGAAGTGTGGGGACCATTGACTCGCCGTCAACGTTTGCCAGTCTCAGGAGGAATGTGAAAACAAGTATCACCGCAAAAAATGCAAAGATAATGGTCTCGGACCACTCGAGAAATTCCTCGTAGGGAGTGCCGTTTTTCTTGTTGTCGTCAGCATCAAGTGCTTCGTAGTTTATCTGATACTTAGCCATTATGCTCATCCTTTCGTGTTCCGTTGGGGACAATGTGCTTGAATAGCAAAAAAGGGACCGATCATAAGTCCCCAAGCGACCTTAATACTAATAACCAATAAAACTGTAGAAAAAATCATCGCATAATCCATATATGCAAGATTATGCTCGATTTTTTGTACAGTTTTTAATTGTTTCTTAGTATAAAAGCATTTTTAGCACACAGCAGAGCGCAAATTGCGCAGTGCTGTGTACTTAATAAGCTTTCGGTCAGTTGAAAGGAGTCTTATTCCTTTCATCGTATTAAGCTGTCTGAGCCAGATTACTGGATCTGCTCCTTGACCTTGGCAGCCTTGCCGACTCTGTCTCTGAGGTAGTAAAGCTTGCTTCTTCTAACCTTACCGCTTCTGATAACTTCTACCTTGTCAACAACGGGAGAATGTACAGGGAAAACTCTCTCGATACCGCAGCCGTGAGCAACACGTCTAACGGTGAAGGTCTCCTGAATGCCGCCGTGTCTCTTAGCGATAACGGTGCCCTCGAAAACCTGGATTCTGTACTTCTGACCTTCCTTGATTCTTACGTGTACCTTAACGGTATCGCCCACCTCGAAAGCGGGAACCTCGGTCTTTAAGCTTGAGTCGCTGATAAGCTTGAGTGCGTCCATTTTTAAATCCTCCTAAAATATCAAGACATTCTTACCCCGCTTTTATCCCCCGTAAATGACGCTCGGAGGGCGGTGCAGCGGACTGTCCTTTTAATGTTGCATCTGGTTTTCCAAATGCAGCACTAATCTCGTCTTTTCGGCACATAGGCATACTTCGACGGATTTTAAATGCGTATTTATTTTACCACATCTTCGCAGAAATTTCAAGAGTTTTTTCTTATATTTAAATTTTCTGCATATTATTCAAAAGCTGTACCATCTGTACAGAATATATTTGTGCGCTTTGTACAAATGCATTCTTCCGAAATATTATGCTCAGAGCAATATTCGGCAAAAGAATCCGTGAGCACGGCAGAATTGAGGTTAAGCTCTATCCCCGCAGGCAGTCTGTACCTTATTATAATGCCCTTTTCCCAGTCCGAAACATCAAGCATATTGATATGTGGCTTTATGTCCACCTCTATCATACCCTTTTTCTTCGAGTGCTTCATTACCTTTATGGAGTCCTGCTCAAGGTAGTCTTGAAGCGCCTTTTTCAGCTCCTCCGTATCTCCCGAAAGCCGGGATTCGTACTCCGCCGAGCCGATGTCCTTGTTGGGGTGAACAGGATATGCCGCCCCAACTATCCTTATGCCCTCGGGACAGACAGCATTGAGTCTGTCCACAATCTCATCAAGCCCTATTTCCTCCACCACAGCAATATCCATAGGCTCTCTTTCGCCTGTTGTTCCGAGGGAAAGAGCAAGGGGAAAATTAAGGTAAAGTCTCGGATTGAAGCCCTCCGTGAACCATACAGGCAGACCCGATCGCTTCAGTGCCCTCTGCATCGTTCTCATAAGGTCCAGGTGGGAAATGTAGATAGCCCTGCCTTTTTTCTCAAAGAATATCCTGACATTTTTCTTATCCAAAGCATTCCCTCCCCGCAGCCCTGTTCACGCCGCAGCCGCTGCACTGTTCACGGCAGCTTTTTGTGGTCATTCCGTTCTTTGCACGTTTGTTTTCACGGACAAAGAAGTTCTTGTCTATCATATAATCAAGGTGGTCCCAAGGCGCTGTCTCGTCATATGCCATAGGTCTGTGAGCGTAAAAATCTATGTCAGCGCCCACGTCCTCAAACGCCTTTACCCACTCGTCATAGCGGTACATCTCGTCCCAGCCGTCAAACTTGCAGCCACGCTCCCACGCCCGCTTTATGACCGCTCCCAAACGCCTGTCACCCTTTGCAAGAGCGGCTTCAAGAATGCTTATGCGGTAATTGTGGTAGCTTACGTTGATGTATCGCTTGCTCTTAACGCTGTCAAGGAGCAGCTCCTGACGGCGGTTTATCTCGTCAATGCTTATCTGCGGCTCAAACTGAAAGGGCGTAAAGGGCTTCGGTACGAATGTGGCACAGCTTATGGAAATGGACAGCTTTTGTCCTCTCGGACGGTTTGGCATCTGATAATAAAGGTCGGCAATTCTCACCGCAAGGTCGGAGATGCCTAAAATATCCTCGTCCGTTTCCGTTGGCAGACCCATCATAAAATAAAGCTTGACACCTGCATATCCGCCCTCAAAGGCAGTTTTGCAGGCGGAGAATATCTCGTCCTCGGTGATGTTTTTGTTGATAACGTCACGAAGCCGCTGAGTTCCCGCCTCGGGTGCAAAGGTGAGACCGCTGCGCCTTACCTTTGAAAGCTGCTCCATAAGAGTCTTGTTGAACCTGTCTATTCGCATTGAGGGCAGGGCAAGATTGATCTTCTCGCCCTCGGTGTAATCCGTCATTTCAGTGAGCAGCTCTTCGATATCCGAGTGGTCGCTGGTGCTGAGAGATGCAAGGGAAAGCTCCTCATAGCCCGTTGATTCGCAGAGTGACTTGGCTTCCTTTACAACAGTTCCCGCCGATTTTTCTCTGAATGGTCTGTAAATAAATCCCGCCTGACAGAACCGACAGCCTCTGATGCAGCCCCTGAGCACCTCCACAACTGCTCTGTCGTGGACTATCTCAGAGAATGGCACAACAAATTTTTCGGGATAAAAGACCTTGTTAAGGTCGGGGATAATTCTCTTTGTAACCTTTTCGGGAACGCCCTCACAGGCAGGCTCTACCTTGTCGATACGCCCGTCATCAAGATATGATACATTATATAATGAGGGCACATAGATTCCCTTTATCCCCGCAGCACGGCGGAGAAATGTCTTTTTGTCATAGCTGCCCGACTTTTTCATCTGCTCGTACATATCCATAAGCTCGAGGTTCACTTCCTCGCCCTCACCGATAACGAACAGGTCGATGAAGTCGCATAGGGGCTCGGGATTGCATACGCAGGGACCGCCGGCAATTACGATAGGGTCGCTGTCATCACGCTCCGCCGCAAGGACATTCAGCCCCGCAAGGTCAAGCATATTCAGGATATTTGTGTAGCAAAGCTCATACTGGACTGTAAATCCAATGAAATCAAAATCCTTTATAGGGTCAAGGCTTTCGAGACCGTAAAGAGGAATGTTATTTTCACGCATAAGCTCCTCGAAATCCGTCCAAGGGGCAAAAACTCTCTCGCACCACCAGTTCTCACGGGCATTTTTAAGAGAGTAAAGTATTTTCATACCGATGTGGGACATACCGATGTCGTAGGAATCGGGAAAGCAGAACGCAAAACGCACATCTACCTTGTTTTTGTCCTTTACCACCGAATTAAGCTCCCCGCCGATGTACCTTGATGGTGATTTTACTTTCAGCAGGAGCTTTTCGATTTTTTCACGCTGGTTTTCCATATTTATTCAAATCCTTTATTTATGTGCATTGTAATGCTTTATCAAGCTGCGGGATATGGCGTAGAATTTCCTTTACAACGCCGTTTTCGTCATTTGAGGGGGCGATAAATGCGGCATTTTCCTTTAAAATCGGGTGAGCATTCTGCATAGCAAAACTGTATTTGCAGCAGCTCATCATTTCAAGATCATTGAGATAATCCCCGAACACCATAGCCTCATCAAAGCCCGCACCAAGCTTTTCCATAAGCCGCTTTACGGCATTGCCCTTGTTCACATTCCTATCCACGATATCCACCCAGTGAGTGTTTGACAAAATTACGTTATATCTGTCAGAAAACCGCTTCATTGCGGGATATGTGAGCTTTTCGGCGTTCTTGTCAAAGAGGGCTATTTTGATTATCCTGTCCATTCCCATAAAATCAGTGAGCTTTTGCAGAGTGGTGAGACGGGCGCAGTAAATGTGGCAGCTTTCCGCAAAATCGGGGTCGCTGTCGGTGACATATGCGGACTTTTCGCCCGACAGAAGGATCCTTACGCCGTCCTTGTAAAGCTCCCTTGCGCTCTCTATCATTTCTGTAACGCCCTCATCGGGCATTGGCAGGGAATAAACGCACTGCCCCTTTTCAAAGGCGATTCCGCCGTTTTCCGCAATGAACGCCATTTTGTCCCGAACAGGCTCAAAAAGCCGCTCAACGCCGTAATACTGCCGTCCCGAAGCGGCTGCGAAAACTATTCCCATATCGTGCATACGCTCAACAAGCTCAAAAAAGTCACGGGGAAGCTCGTGGGCACTGTTCAAAAGCGTGCCGTCAAGATCGGCTGCGATAAATTTTATTATATAAGGTCAATCCCTTCAAAAAATCTTTTCCGTTTGATATTATAGCACATTTTCCGCCCTTTTGCAATGGCGATTTTTTAAATAAAAAAGCTGTCGGGAAATTGCCCGACAGCCCAGCTTGTAGAAAAAGTGGCATAACGAAAAAAGTTGCACAAATAAACCCAATAGTTAAAGTTTCGTCCACCTTTTCAAAGGTGGCGGGTTTCCAAAGGGCGGCGCCCTTTGGTCGCTGTCCGCAGACAGCGAAA
>CAMBJF010000050.1 GCA_945867875.1 uncultured Ruminococcus sp.
GGCATATCCGACGGGACTGCTGACAGCTCTGACGCTGAGTACAGAGTGCCATATTCCGAGGAATATCCTTATGATGAGCTGCTGGAAATGGAAAAAGACATTCTCGGAATTTACATTTCGGGACACCCGCTAAAGGATATGACCATTGCCGCAAATGCAATGAGGCTGCCTGATATTGCCGCTGTTCACAAGATGAAAGGGGGGCAGAAAGTTGCAATTGTCTGTCAGGTAAGCTCGGTGAAGCAGCACTCCGCAAAGACAGGCGCTCAGATGGCATTTGCTGTTTTTGAGGACACAGGCTCGGAGATCGAGGCGGTAATTTTCCCGCAGGTATATGCGTCATCTGCGCAAATTTTGCAGAAAGGTAAGCGGATATTTGTTGAGGGAAAGACCTCTCTTGACCGTGACGGCAATATTAATATTTTAGCAGACAGGCTTATCCCCGAAGATGCTTTTATGGCGAAGCTGCAAAATAATTCAAAGCTTTTTATCAGGTGCAGAAGCACTGACAGAGATATTATTGACAGATGCACGGAGCTGCTGAGGAATAATACGGGCGATTCTCCTGTGATGTTCAGATTTTCTGATATTGGCAGGACTATTGCTCACAAGGAGGTTCGCTCCTGCAAGGTAACTCCCCTGCTGCTGGAAAAGCTCTTTGAGATAACGGGA
The DNA here is from genome assembly GCA_945867875.1 of uncultured Ruminococcus sp. GTDB lineage: Bacteria > Bacillota > Clostridia > Oscillospirales > Ruminococcaceae > Huintestinicola. The sequence continues at coordinate 673 of CAMBJF010000050.1, forward strand.
AATGAAAATACAGCGGTCGCTGTTCAGATTTAATTCTGACGGCGAGCCGCTGTATTTTTTATATATTCAGTTATTTAAATTACTGATTTGCGCTGTTCTTCTTTGCTTCGAGGTCTGCAAGAGCGTCCTTGCGTGAGAGGTTTATTCTGCCCTGATTGTCGATCTCCATTACCTTTACAACAATTTCATCGCCAACGGAAACAATGTCCTCAACCTTTTCAACTCTCTGCTTGTCGAGCTTGGAGATGTGAACAAGTCCGTCCTTGCCGGGAGCAATCTCAACGAATGCACCGAAGTTCATAAGTCTTACGACCTTGCCACGGTAAATTGCGCCGATCTCAGGGTCGTTTGCAATAGTGTTTACTATCTGGAGAGCCTTGCGGCAGTTGTTCATATCTACACCGCTGATGAATACATTTCCGTCATCATTGATATCGATCTTGACCTGGCAGTCAGCGGAAATTTTCTGTATAACCTTGCCGCCCTGACCGATGACCTCTCTGATCTTATCAACAGGAACCTTGGTCTGGAGCATCTTGGGAGCATACTTGCCGACCTCGGGACGAGGCTCAGGAATTGCCTTGAGCATTACTTCGTCAAGGATATAATCTCTTGCCTTGTGGGTCTTTGCAAATGCTTCCTTGATGATGTCATAGGTAAGACCGTCGACCTTGATATCAACCTGAATAGCGGTGATACCCTTCTTGGTACCGCCTACCTTGAAGTCCATATCTCCGAAGAAGTCTTCAAGGCCCTGAATATCGACCATTGTCTGGAAGCTGCCGTCATCACGGGTGATAAGTCCGCAGGAGATACCTGCTACAGGAGCCTTGATAGGCACGCCTGCGTCCATAAGAGCAAGTGTGGAGCCGCAGATGGAACCCTGAGATGTGGAACCGTTGGAGGAAAGGACTTCGGAAACGAGTCTCAGCGCATAGGGGAACTCCTCAACGGGAGGAATAACAGGCTCGAGAGCTCTTTCAGCAAGAGCGCCGTGACCGATCTCACGTCTTCCGGGACCTCTGGAGGGCTTTGTTTCGCCAACAGAGTAGGAGGGGAAGTTGTAGTGGTGCATATATCTCTTGGTGTCCTCCTCGTCAAGACCGTCTATCTTCTGAGCATCGCTTACAGGTCCGAGAGTTGCAACGGTAAGAACCTGTGTCTGACCTCTTGTGAAGAGACCTGAACCGTGAACTCTGGGGAGAACGCCTACCTCAGCTGCGAGAGGACGGATATCGTCAAGACCTCTGCCGTCAACACGCTTGCCCTCATAGAGCCAGTTTCTTACTATCTTCTTCTGGAGCTTGTAGATGCACTCATCTATCATAGCTGTCTTTTCGGGATAAAGCTCGTCAAACTTAGCGTGGATATCGTCCTTGATAGGATTGAGCATTTCCTCACGCTTGTTCTTGTCATCAGTATCGAGAGCTACCTTTACACGGTCAGCTGCAAATTCCTCGATAGCGTCGAACATATCGTGGTCAACTTCCATTGACTCAAATTCAAACTTCTTCTTGCCGATCTCAGCACGGATATCGTTGATAAAAGCAACTATCTTCTTGATCTCTTCGTGACCCTTGATGATAGCGTTAAGCATTGTGTCATCATCAACTTCGTTTGCGCCTGCTTCGATCATAACAACCTTCTCCATTGTACCTGCAACGGTGAGGTTAAGGTCATTTCTTGCTCTCTGCTCGAGAGTGGGGTTGAGGACGATCTCGCCGTCAACAAGACCTACGCTTATACCGCCGATAGGTCCGTTCCAGGGAATATCGGAAATGGAAATAGCAACGGAGGTTGCGATCATACCAACGATCTCAGGAGAATTGTCGGGGTCAACTGCAAGGACTGTCATTACAACGGAAACGTCGTTTCTCATATCCTTGGGGAAGAGAGGACGGATAGGACGGTCAACCACACGGGAAGTAAGGATAGCCTTTTCGGAGGGCTTGCCCTCTCTCTTCATAAATGAACCGGGGATCCTGCCCACGGAGTAAAGTCTTTCTTCGTAATCAACGGAAAGAGGGAAGAAGTCGATGCCCTCTCTGGGCTTAACGCTTGCGGTAACGTTTGCCATTACCACTGTTTCGCCGTATTTTACCCAGCAGGAACCGTTTGAAAGCTCACAGGTCTTGCCTGTTTCAACGGTAAGCTCTCTGCCTGCAAACATTGTCTTGAAAATTCTGTGCTTGTCGAATGTTTTCATTGTGTTCATTATGTTATACCTCCATTATTTTTGATTCCGAAGTCCTTGCGAAAGTTCGGATAAGGCGGCGTGTATAGCAATAAATCCGATCGGCGAAACCGCTCTCACCGACCCGATTTAATGCTAAACGACCGCCTTGAGCTTTGCTCAAAACGCCAAAAGGCAGCGCAGGAGCAACGCCCCCGCAGTCTGCCTTGAGGTTTTTGAAAGATTACTTACGAAGACCGAGCTTCTCAACAATTGCACGATATCTGTTGATATCCTTCTTCTGAAGGTATGCAAGCAGGTTACGTCTGTGACCTACCATCTTGAGAAGACCTCTTCTGGAGTGGTGGTCATTGTGGTGGTTCTTGAGATGAGCGTTGAGGTCGTTGATTCTCTTTGTGAGAATTGCGATCTGAACCTCAGGTGAACCTGTGTCGTGTTCGCTGAGCTTGTTAGCTTCGATGATTGCGTTCTTTTCTTCCTTGAGCATCATAATAAATACACCTCTTTAAAATATTCCCCTAACCGGGCATACGGCAGGTATTTTCCCAAACGGGCTTTACCCGTAAGCTTAGTCGAGGGGTTGTTAACATTGTGCACAGCATAGTGCGCAACAATGATATTATACCATACATTTTCCCTTTTGTAAAGGGCTTTTTTATATTTTTTAATTTTATTAACAATTATCAGGAGATAGTTCTTCCTTTTTTCTTCTTGGACTTCTTGCCCTCGATAGGCGCTTCTTCGCCGCCCTTGTCCGTAAAGACCATATCTTCTTCGTCAAGGGGTTTGAGATAGTCATACTCGGGGTTATCCCTGCCTTGCTCCTCGTAATAGGGGTCAATGACGTATTTCTGAATCAGGGGGTAGGAATTGAAGATTATGACAAACCCCATAAAGGTTATCGCCCAGACGGGAATAAGAATCAGTGACACCTTGCTCACAAGTGTGCATATTGCGATAAATCCTGCGGTGAGGAGGACGATGAGCAGGGTTATGATGTTCTTTTTCAGTCCGAGGCAGGTAAGGAAAAAGGAGTTTTTGATTATGTTTTTGAAAGAAAGCTCAGTTGCCACTATCATCGGGAACGCATAGAAATTCATCATAAGCACGGTGAGGGCGAAGCTTACGGATATTACGCAGAGCACGGTGTATAATGTGCTGCTGCCGCCTGCTGCTTTTGCCGCATCTCCCAGTGCGGGATAAACTTTCAGGGCGCAGATAAGGGATATGCCGAAAAGAGTGTCGATAAGTCCCACGGGCAGCGACTTTTTCCAGTTCTGAGTAAAACCCTTGACAAATTCGTGCCATATAAATGTGTCCTTGTCAAGATAATATGTCCTAAGAACCTTGGTCATTCCTGCAATTGCAGGGCCAATGGTCACGATTGGGATACAGAAAAGAAATGTGAGCATACTGAGCTTCAGCATTTTCCAGAACCTTGAAAAATACATTTCGCAGAACTGAAAAAATGGCTTCTTGCGGGGAGCGTTCTTTGATATTCCTGAGCCTGCTTTTTCATAATCGGCTCCAAAGCCTAAAAATGACAATTTAAAACTTCCTTTCATTTAAATACTAAGAACCAATTAAAAACTGTACAAAAAAATCGAGCGTGATCTTGCATATATGGATTATGCGAAGATTTTTTGTCTGCAGTTTTATTGGTTATTAGTATTAGCCTTGTAATGGCATATTCCCCGAAATGACAGCCATAAGGCCGTCAGCAAGAGCCGCCGCTGCGGCAAGAAGCGTTATTACGCCGAATTTCATAATGTAAAGCCCGAAGCAGTCTTTACCCTCTCCCCTATTCTCAGTGGGCAGAAAAAACCTGTCCGATATCAGTCGGGACATTCTTATATTTTCCCTTGCGGCAAATATGACCGCAGCCATACTCACAGCTTCAAATGGGAGCACATTAATGACCTCACGCAAATCAGCCGAAAATGCTCCGTTTCGGAACACCGCCGCTGAAAGAAAGCCTGCGCCCATTCCCTTGAAAAGGCATAGAAAATATCCGCAGAAAGCTCCCGCAGGAGATGTTCCTCCGAGAAATAACAGCAGGATATAAAGCATTGCCGCCGCAAAGCTGCCGATAAATGCATCGGCAAAGCCCGCAGGTATGCTTATGACAGCATTGTCGTGATATATTCCCGACAATGCCCCGATAAGGACTCCCGAAGCGGAGACCGCAGTCAGTAGCAGATATATCCTTTTTGCGGGAGATATCTCTCTTTGCGGTGCGGGACGAGAGACCCGTCTTATCCTGTAGCGTCGCCTTTTCTGCGTATTTACAGTCATATTATCATTCGTCCTTTGATTTAAATTTATTATAATCTATGCGGACAAATAATAAATAATTCTTTTTGCGGTGAGTTATTTTGAAAGCTCGTAGGCTCTCTTTGTGCATCTCTCGCAGCAGTCTGCAACAACATCGGTGAGCTTGCCCTCGTAAAGTCCGTCAAGACCTGCAAGGGTTGTCCCTCCGGGGGAGGATACCATTTTGATGAGCTCGTCAACAGTTTTGCCCGAATCTGTGAGCATTTTTGCGGAGCCGATAAGGGATTTTGCAAACAGCTCAAGTGCTGTCTGACCGTCAATTCCCACGCTCTCAGCGTACTGAACAAAGCCCTTGGCATAAAGGTAGATGAATGCGGGAGAGCTGCCGTTTATGGCGATTATCTCCTTCATCTTGTCCATAGGAACGACCTTTGCGATGCCGCCTGTGGAGAAGATGTCCTTTACCACGTCAAACTCTTCATCAGAGGTGAACTTGCCCTTTGCAAGAGCTGTTGCGCCTTCGCCGAGGAGGAAAGGTGTGTTTGGCATTACGATAACGGTGCGGACATTTGATATGGTCATCTTTGCGATATAGTCCTCGGTGATGCCTGCGGCGATGGACACGATAACGTTATCCTCAGTCACAGAGGGCGCAAGCTTGGGGAGAACTGCGTCAAACATCTGGGGCTTGATAGCAAGGAAAACATACTTGCACTTTTCACAGACCTCTCCCTCGGAAGAAGCTGCTTTAACGCCTGCTTTTTCAAGCTCTGCAAGCTTTGTCTTATCGGGGTCGTACGCACATATCTCCGCCTTGTCGCCGTAATGGGACAATATCCCGCGGATAATTGCGCCGCCCATATTTCCTGTGCCGATAAAACCGACTTTTATCATTTTTATCATTACCTTTCCGATATCTTCCTGTCACCGTGGCTGTACTGCGCCCTGACCTTTGTATATGCAGCCTGCGCCGCAGGTATCACCGTGGCAAGCAGGATAAAGTCTATGGGGAACTGCATAATATTTTTCATAACTCTTGGGGTTATCCAAATTGCAAAGGCGTTTCTTGCGTCCTCGGCAGCACCGAAAAGAGTGAAGCCGGGGTTGATGTAGAGGGTGTACAGGAAGTATGAATTTAGACAGATATTGCAGATGAAAATTACGGAAAATCTTGCAAGTGCAACTCTCAGAAGGTCGCTCCACTGGGGCTTTATGGTGTGCTTATAAAGGAAGATGCCGTAGATTATGCCCGAAAGAATGACGACCATTGCAAGCTCGATGCTGTAGCCTCTGGCGGATTTGTTGTCGATAAGAAATCCGATAAGGTCAAGGGCAAAGGTGGACATTCCGCAGACTACGGGACCGTAAAGCAGACCGATAAGGCTTATGGGAATACAGGTGAACACGATCCTGAGATCGGGCGTTACCTGTATTGCAAGGGAACGGATAGCTATTGCCATAGCAAGCAGCATTCCTGTGGTGGCGAGAGTTCTGAGATTTTTCAGAGACTTTGCCGAGTCGATAAATAAATTAAAAAAGCTTTTCATTATATGACCTCCTTAAAATAATACACGGTTAACGGCTAAGTGCATTATTTAAAGAGAATGAAAAGCCTCTTTTTATAATGCATTCAGCGGGATGCGGGGGCTGTACCGCAGCTTTGGATCTCTCAAAGCATTTCGTCCCCGACGCAACTCCCCGTCGTCGGGACACTGTTCTCCAAATGGAGAAAACGCACAGCCGCCTACTCTGTAATGCGGATATTTTTTTAGAATGTGATCTCGTTGCAGACTCTGTAAAGCTCTGTATCGAAGGGCTTCTTCATAGAGAGTGCTTCCTGAATATCTACGTCGATTATCTTGTTGTCCTTCATACCGACAACTCTGTTGGTAACGCCTCTGTCGATAAGCTCAACAGCGTGGTAGCCCATCTGGCTCGCAGCAACTCTGTCACGGAGGGTAGGCATTCCGCCTCTCTGAACGTGACCGAGAACTGTAAGTCTTGTCTCGATGCCTGTAAGCTCGTTTATCTTCTTTGTAATTTCGTCGGAAGCTTCAACGCCCTCGGCAACTACTACGATAAAGTGCTCCTTCTGGGACTCGTGAGCCTTGATGATCTTGTCTGAGATAGCATTGATATCATAAGGCATTTCGGGTGTAACGCAAGCGATAGCGCCCGATGCAATGGCAACGTTCAGAGCTATCCAGCCTGCACGTCTGCCCATTACCTCAACAACAGAGCATCTGTCGTGGGACTGGCTTGTATCTCTCAGCTTGTCGATCATCTCGAGAGCTGTGTTCATTGCTGTATCATAACCAATTGTATATTCTGTACACTGGATATCGTTGTCGATGGTGCCGGGAAGTCCGATGCAGCGGATATTGCCGATCCTTGAAAGGTCAGCAGCACCTCTGAATGAACCGTCGCCGCCGATAACAACGAGGCCCTCCATATGGAGCTCCTTGCACTTTTCAGCAGCCTTCTTTACATACTCTTCCTGCATAAATTCCTTGCATCTTGCAGTGTAAAGAATGGTTCCGCCGCGCTGGATAATGTCGGAAACGTCACGGCAGCTGAGCTCTTCGCACTCGCCGTTGAGAAGTCCGTTATATCCTCTCTGTATTCCTATTACACGGTATCCTTTTCTGATTGCGGCTCTGGTAACGGCTCTGACAGCCGCATTCATTCCCGGAGCGTCGCCTCCGCTTGTTAAAACGCCAATAGCCTTCTGCATAATTCTTTCCTCCGATATTATTTCGGGCTGACCCGAAAATCTCCATTGTAAACAGATAAACGCTTACCCTTATATTCTACTCTCATCTGCAAAATTTGTCAAGCGCTTTTGTACATTTTCAATAAAATTTAACATTATTCGCCTTTTGAGACAGGTTCCTTAACGTATGCCATAATGTCATCATAAATTGCACGATAACCGTTTTCATTCATATGAAGTCCCTCAATTGTATATTCGGCTTTGAGTCTCCCCTGTCCGTCCTTGAGGTTTTTGTTTATGTCTATGTAGCGCTGTCCGTGCTTTTCAGCAAGCTTTTTCACCTCTTCATTTGCGGCAACGAGTTTCTCATTGTTCCTTATCCTGAGGCATTCCTTCATATTTTCTGCGGCTGCCTCGTAATTCACGGGATAATACGCCATAAGATAGATAACTGCATCGGGCAGAGCCTTTTCAATGCCGGTGATTATTCTGTCGTAATTGTCCATAATGCCGCTTATGCTCTTGTCCGCCCAGCTCAGATCATTGGTGCCGATATTTATGAACACCTTTGAGGGGCGCAGGTCGGTGACGCAGACGTCAAGATTTTCAAGCAGATTATCCGTAAGATATCCGCCGATGCCACGATTATATACAATAGTATCGTCATTATGCTCTTCGAGGAGTTTGTTTATGGGGAACATCTCCATAAGTGATGAGCCAGCGAAAACAGTCTCATCTGACTTCACGTTTTTATTTTCCTGACGGTAGCGTTCAAGCTTTATATCCCAGTCATTCATAATAATATCTCCTTGTCCCCAAATTTACAGGACGGTATTGCCTGCACACATTTAAATATGGTATAATTATAGCATATGATAATTAAAAATAGTTAGGCAGTATATTAATTTTTCAACAGAGTTTGATATAATTAAGCCTTTGAGTCCGAGTGCATATTAATTTAAAATAATATGCAGAAAATAATTGCTTTTTTCTCAAAATATGATATAATATTTTAAAAATTCATCACACATTATGGGAGGAAGAATATGGATAAAAATTCACTTGAAGCCCAGCGCAGAAAAACCGTTCTTGTAAAAATACTCATTGTCATTTTAGGGTTTATTGCCCTGATCGCCGTTTTAAGCACAGTGGGAATGTTTGCAAGCCTTGTAACCATCGTCATCGTCTGCATCATTTTTTCCAAATATTCAAAATCTGCCAAGAAAGCAATAAATGCGGCGGCACAGGAGCAGCTTATACCTCAGATACTCGGAGAAAAATTCAATGTAAACAGCTTTGAAGCGGAAAATCATATAAAAAAGTTCGAGATAAGCTGCTCGGGAATGTTCAGAGAAATACACTCTGTTGAGGGCAGTGCTCTCCTTGATGCATCACTCGGAACTATCCATTTTGTCCGCAGCGGGCTTTACATCGACTCCAAAAGCGAGGATACATATTTTGACCACGAGCAGGCAATGGACAGGACTGAGACAAATTATTCAACAGTTTTCAAAGGCTATGTTATGCGCACTGAGCACAGCTGCCCTCAGTTTGCGGGAGTCAACGCAAGCGATGATGATATGAACGACATCAAGCGAAAAGGTGAAAGGGCTGCAAGCGAAAACAATTTCTCCGTTTACTGCGGCGATAACCTTACTTCGCTGCCGCAAAATGTAATTGACGGTATGATGAACGTGAAAAAGCCGTTGGCAGACCTGTGGCAATGGTGTTCACAGACAAATATTTCTATGTTTATGTCAGCGGCCAGGACAACTATTTTACAATAAGCAATCTCCTGAGCATTAACGCTAATTCCGAGGCTATGCGTAAGCAGGCTGAGGAAACTGCAAGAATTGCGGAGACGTTTAGATTCCTTGATTACATAAGATAATGCCGAAAAAAGCTATTGACTTTTTTGGGTATGATATATAATATAATTATAGAGATTAATGTCATTGATACACAACGAACCGCCTGAGAAAATGCTACTTTCTCAGGCGGTTTTTACTTTTTTTATTCCATACTGCTGTGCACTTCCGTGCACTGGTCAACAAGCTCCTGTGCCGCTTCTTCGGGAGAGGTTATCTCACCGTCTCCTATCCTCTCTTATCGCTCCCGTATCCACAATATCGGTAAGGTCAGCGCATTTATCGGCAACATACTGCTCGGTCATTCCGGGATAGCGGAGATGCTCACGGCTTGTCATAAAGATATCAAGATAACTGTTGTTCCTTACAAATTCGCTGAGATTTTTTCCGCCTATCTGCTCATAGGAAAATGTCACATTGGGATAATACTTATTAAAATTTGCCTCGACCTGATCGAGAGCTTCAAAGTTGCCGAAAAAAGCCGGATATCTCAATAGATACAGCCGCTTCCGTATCAAGCTTCGGTTCAAATTCGCCGCTTTCATTCTTGTCTGCTCCGCAGCCTGTAAATCCTGCAAGCATCATCGACGCTGCTGTCAGTGCTGCTATACTTTTTTTCGCAATATTCATTTTGTCAGTCCCCTTTTCTGAATTTTTGTAAATATGCCTGAAGCTTTTTTATCTCAATGGGCTTTGCGATATGTCCGTTCATTCCGCTGTCACGGCAGGACTGGATATCTTCCGCAAATGCATCGGCAGTCATTGCGACTATTGGGATATTGCGGACATATTCACTTGAACTTTGTCTGATAGTCCGTGTGGCTTCCTTGCCGTCCATTACAGGCATCTGCACGTCCATAAATATCATATCGTACCTGCCCGCAGGTGCGGCGGTTATTGCATCAACACACGCCTTTCCGTCGCATACACGGTCGCTTTCAACGCCAAATTCCGCAAGCATCGTTTCGGCAATTTCCCAGTTTATCTCATTGTCCTCGGCAACGAGAACACGCATTCCCTCAAAGCTGTTTCTGTCTGCGTTTATTTCACTCTGAGCAAGCTCCTCATCTGCCTTATCCGCTGCGGGAACATCTATGCAGACGGTAAAGGTCGTTCCAACGCCAACGGTGCTTTCGCACTCCACCGTTCCGCCCATAAGGTCTGTCATCTGCTTTACAATGGCAAGTCCCAAGCCTGAGCCCTGAAGCTTGTTTATGCGGGTGTTGGTGGCACGTTCAAAGGAATTGTACATATTTTCCTGAAATTACTCGCTCATACCGATACCGTTGTCGCTGACGGAGAATATGAGCCTTACCATATTTTCGGGGAGCTTTTGCTCGGTGAGATTGAGAGTTATCCGTCCGCCGTTATCTGTATATTTTATCGCATTGGTGAGGATATTCAGATATATCTGATTGAGCCTCAGCTCGTCCGCAACGATGTATTTAACGGGAAATTCGCTGTAATTTCCGTAAAGCTCTTGATTTTTCGTCTCCATCTGAGGACGGATAATATCAACGATACCGTTTATAAAGCTGTCGATCGCAAAGGCTGTGGGGTCGAGCCGCATTTTGCCGCTTTCCACCTTTGAGATGTCAAGAATATCATTAACAATGGTGATAAGGTGGTTTCCTGCGGAGGATATCTTATCAAGGCATTCACGGACATATTCCGTATCACCCGAATTTCTCTTTGCAAGCTCGATCATTCCTATGACTGCGTTCATTGGTGTGCGGATATCGTGGGACATTGAGGAAAGAAACTGTGTCTTTGCAATGCTTGCCTGTTCCGCCAGTTTTGCGGATTCACGCAGACTGCGGTTTATGTGCAGAATGTGGTGTCCGTCGATGAGAACAAGAAGGAGCAGTATGCCGCAGATAACGCCGACTACCGTCCAGTTGTTGTGAGTATCTGCAAGGAAATCCGCCTTTATGTAGCCTAAAATGTCAAGTCCCGAACCGTCCCCAAAGGAGGAATAATACCAGTAGCAGTCATCACCACGGAAGTCCTTGTATCGGAGCATTCCGCTTTGGGTATTCGCAAGCTCTTCCACAAACTCATCAACACCGTTGAAGTTGTCGAAAAAATTATATTCTCTTATGTACTCGATAAAGTTTTCCGAGCGCATTGATGCCGACTGGATAACATATGCTCCGCTGTTTGTGATAAGGCTGACCTCGGCATCGGCAAAGTCCATAGGGAATACCCATTTTTTTTCATACTCTCTATGGGGATAACTCTTAGAAGAAGATAGTCACGGCTGCCGCTGTCGGTCCTGAGAGTGACCCTTGAGCCAACGCTTATAACAGCGTTCTGGGAATTATCGTCACGGTACTTTCCGATGACGCTTACCGCATTATCGTCCCCATCGAACATCATATGCATATTGTTAAGGAACAACTTGTTGGTGTCGATATCCTCAGAAGCCATATAGGTATATACATAAACGATATTGCTGCCGTCCTTTTCATAGGAGGAATACGCCTCATAGGTGTCCATATCAACGATATGGACATAGCGGTCGGACTGGGTATTTATCTCTTTTACAAAATCAAGAGCCTCATCAAGTGTCATATCATGTCGGCTTATATATGAAGCACAGTTTCGTGCATAAATACGTTCATTGTCAAGGTAATTCCTTGATATGCTCTTCATTGATTCTGTGGCGGCTGCGAATGAATCAAGGCGCATTTCAAGCTTTTCTTCCTGGTTGTACCGTGAATACACCACGGTGAAAATGACTGCCCCAAGAATAAGCAGAATATTGCTGACTGCAAGTATAAGATGAGACTTTCGACCGGAAATACGTCTGAACAGACCGCCGAACAGTTCTGCGTGGTTCTTTAAAATCACAGACTGCTGTTTATCCTGCATAATATCCCTCCTGACATCATAATTAAGAAATAAGTATGCCATAATTCGACAATCAATACAATGCTTATTTAAATAAAAAAAGTGTTTTTTTGATTAACATTTTCATTTACAGCACTGAGCAATGCTGTGTAAAATAAATTTTAACATTTTTCAAAAAAGCTGTTGTAAATTATACGATTATGTGGCCGTCTCTTATACACATCTCCGAGCCCACGAGACGCTACGCTATCTCGTATG
>CAMBJF010000051.1 GCA_945867875.1 uncultured Ruminococcus sp.
GAGATAGCGTAGCGTCTCGTGGGCTCGGAGATGTGTATAAGAGACAGTTACGGGGGCGCCTATTGTTTTCGCAGGCTGAGACTGCTCACGCTCGTTTTAAAGCTTGTATGGGCAATATGAATACGGCTCGGTAACAAAACGTTATTTGATTCGGTATATGAAACCCATCTTGGGACGGGTTTCCCGTCCCCTACATTGATATGATTCGATCCGACAGCCAATTTACGATTCAGTCAAGTAATAACGTAAAGCAAAAGAAACGTAAAAATACCTTTGAACCATTTCCTTCGGCAAGCACCTCCATATATCAAGCGGTATAAACTGATGCCTCTTCAGCAAAACATCGCACAAAACTTCGTGTAATTTGTCAATTGACATTTTGGAACGATTGTGCTATAATGTAATTTATGCTTATTTTTAAAAAGACACAAAAAGAAAGGAAGATACAACAGTGGCAGCTCCCAAAAAGGCTTCATCATCGGGAAGAAAAACCGCTTCAAAGGGGAAAAGCTCAGGCACTAAAATGGCCAAGGCGCAGGCTGAGGCAAAGCGTGCAAACGACAGGGTCTTATGGTCAACGGTGATGTTTGCGTCCGCTATACTTCTGCTCACCTTTTTGCTCTTTGAGGGCGAGTCGGCGTGGCTGGCGATACATAATATTTTTCTCGGACTTTTCGGAGTGGGCGCAGTGCTTGTGCCTGCTATCCTTTTATATTTATCCATTCTCATTTCAAATGATGAGGAGAGAACCACTATTTCGGGACGGCTTGCTCAGGGCATTATTTTGGTGCTCATATGCTGTGCGGTTATACAGATATTTTTTTCTGACCCAATTGACCCCGACATCACTCTGGGAAAGCTGCTCACTGACCTTTTCGAGAACGGCAAGGCTATGCACGGGGGCGGTCTTTTCAGCGCTGTTGTGGCACTCCCCCTCTTGAAGCTGTTCGGCAAGACTGGTGCGGCTATTATCGTTATCATACTTGCGTTTGTGTTCGTTATGCTCCTTGCAAACAAGACTGTTGTTGACATTTTCAGAACGATAAAAAATGTTTTTGCGGCGGCGGACGCTGCACGTCCCGAATATGAAGAGGTGGAGGATTTCGTTCCTCCTCCGGGAGCCAAAAAGCAGGTCAGGGAGACTAAGCAGGCAAAGGCTCCCGCTCCAAAGGCGCAAAACTTCCAGAAAAATTATCCTAATGCTGATGTGCCTGAGGAGGCGGCGGAGGAAAAACGGAGAGAATTTAACATTGACATTCCTCTGCCCTTCGGCAAGAAAAAGGCGGCGGAGGCGCAGACGGCTGAAGCCGTTCCCGAACAGCCCGCTGAGCCTGAGAAGCCAAAGAGTGCCGTTGAGCTTGAGGCTGACGCCATTGCAAAGACTGTGGAGCAGAATGAGGCTCAGAGACAGGCGGCAAAGGCTGCTGCGGCGGCTCCTGCGGAGGTCAGGACGGAGAAATCCGATGACCTTGCATCTATTATCAAAAAGGCTGTTACAAAGCCTTTGGGACAGTCTGCAAATGCAGGACAGTCTGCAAATGCATCTGCGGAAAATGCGGCGGCAAATGCGGCTTCTGCCGATACAAAGGGCGGCTCTATTTTCAAGAAAAATGAAAAGGCAAAGGGCTCTACTCTTGCATCTAACAAAATCGGTGATGACGAGGACCTTGATATGCCTGAGACAACGGCGCAGGACATTCAGAATGAAATTGCCGAGAATGTTCCCGCTCCCGCGGAATATGTGATACCGCCTATGGAGCTGTTGAAAAAATCTGCAAATGAGCTGAATGCGGAAGAGGCTGAGGCTGAGATGAAGCAGAATGCTGACACCCTCGTAGAGACACTCAAGAGCTTCGGCGTTATGACGAGGATAGTTGACATTCACAGAGGCCCTACGGTAACAAGATACGAATTACAGCCAAATGCGGGCGTTAAGATATCCAAGATAACGGGTCTTGCGGACGATATTGCTCTTAATCTTGCGGCGGCGGGTGTAAGAATACAGGCTCCTATCCCGGGCAAGGCGGCGGTTGGCATTGAAGTCCCCAACAGGGTCAAGGATATCGTTACGCTGAGAGATGTTCTGGACACTGAGGAGTTCAGGAATGCTGAGAGCAAGCTCACCTTTGCAGTGGGCAAGAACATAGACGGCGAGACCATTCTCGGTGATATTGCCAAGCTCCCCCACGTTATCATTGCGGGTACTACGGGTTCGGGCAAGTCCGTCTGCACAAACGGCATTATTATGAGCATTCTTTACAATGCCACCCCCGACGAGGTAAGGCTTGTGCTCATTGACCCGAAGGTAGTTGAGTTCAAGATATATGACGGCATTCCTCATCTGCTGATACCTGTTGTGACAGACCCACGAAAGGCGGCGGGTGCGCTTGCCTGGGCGGTGCAGGAGATGCTGAAGCGTTACAAGCTTTTTGCAGACAACAATGTCCGTGACCTTAAGGGATACAACGAAATGGCGGCGGAGACTGAGGGCGTTGAGCCGCTCCCACGTATCGTCATTGTTATCGATGAGCTTGCCGACCTGATGATGGCGGCGGCGGGAGAGGTCGAGGACAGCATCTGCCGTCTGGCTCAGATGGCACGTGCGGCGGGTATGCACCTTATCATCGCTACTCAGCGTCCTACCGTTGATGTCATTACGGGTCTTATCAAGGCTAACATTCCCTCACGTATCGCCCTTAAGGTGGCTTCGGGAATCGACTCACGCTCTATCATCAATGAGATAGGTGCGGAAAAGCTTCTCGGAAACGGCGACCTGCTTTATTTCCCCACGGGATATGCAAAGCCTGTCCGTGTTCAGAACTGCTTCACTTCCGACAAGGAGGTAACGGCGGTGGTGAACTTTATCAAGAACGGTGCGGGTGATGTTACATACAGCGATGACATTATGAAGGAAATTGAGCAGAATATACCTCAGCCTAAGGGCGAAAAGGAGAAGCCTGCCGACAACGGCAAGAGCTATGAGGGTTCTGACGAGGACGTTATTGACAGAGCTATTGAATGTGCGGTGGACGCAGGGGGTGCGGGGGTTTCCGTTTCCTATTTCCAGAGAAAATTAAAGCTTGGATATGCGAGAGCTGCACGAATCATGGACGAGCTTGAAGAGCTTGGTGTTGTGGGCCCTTTCGAGGGCGCTAAGCCGAGACAGGTGCTTATGACCAGAGAGATGTTTTTGCAGAGGAAGCTTTCGGGGAACGGAAATGACGCTCCCGAGGAGAGTGGTTCTGAGGACGTTCCTTTTGATGAATGATGGGAGGTAATTTTATGAAACTTGCAGAGGCTTTGCAGGAAAGGGCTGACCTTTCCGCACGTATTTCCATTCTTGAAAACAGACTTATGAACAACGCTCTCGTTCAGGAGGGCGAAAAGCCTGCGGAGGCTCCCGAAGAGCTTATTGCGGAGCTTGACAGATGCTCGGAGGAGATGGAGCGGCTTATCACTGCTATCAATCTCACAAACAGCAGTACCGTTTCAGACGGTATGACTGTGACTGAGCTTATTGCAAAGAAAGATGTTCTTAACCGAAAGCTTTCAATTTACCGTCACTTCCTTATGACGGCAAGCCAGACCGCTCAAAGGGCGACACGGAGCGAGATAAAAATTCTCAGCACTGTGAATGTCCGTGAGTATCAACAGAAGGCTGACGGACTTGCAAAGAGGCTTCGTATCCTTGAAAACAGGATACAGCAGATAAACTGGACCACCGAGCTTATCGAAAAATAACCATTCCGACGGTAGCACTGTGGGGCGAATGTCAAAGCACTGATATTATCAGATGATGGCAGTCCCAAGGGCGGGACGGGGTTCGACTCCCCTGTTTACATTTATGCCACACTGCGCACAAATGCATTTTTACCGCTTATTTTTATTACCTGACATTGACTGCGGTGCGAGGGTGGGAATGGGGAAAGTTTTCATAAGACCAACAGACAGACATAAGAGGGGATATGGGTATGAAGCCGCCTGAGGAGATAATTTCCATTGAGAAAAAGCCTGAAATACAAAAGCCGCTGTTTTCCGCAGGAAAGGTCATAAAGGCTGCTGTTGATATTACCTACATTATTTTCTTTGCGGTGGTCTCTTGGATATTTTCAAGAGAAAATATCCGGATGCCGAAGCTTATGTATTTTATTATTTCGGGTCCATTTGCCGTTGGGCAGTACTGCGACCAAAAAGCAAGGGGAAACGGGGCTTATGCGGGTGTGGAAAGGACTATCGCCGCAGGGATAACCGTTTTTGAGCTTGCTCTTATGGCGGCGGCTGTTATGGCTTTCGGCACAGGTCGGGCAGGGCTTTATGAACACAGCCGTGATAATGTCCCCAAAAGCTACAATGTCGGGGATATTTCCGCTCTGACCGTTGAAATATATGACCAAAGCAATGCTACGAGATATTATGTTTACAGTGTCGATATGGACAAAAGGAAAATTCTCAAAACCACATATTCATATGAAAAAGGGGGCAGTGATTATGAGGTTTCCTCTTATGTGAGCAATAATTTTTCGGAAAAGCAGGCGGAGCGGCTTCGGGACGTTATGGACGAGGCTTTCCTTACAAAATGGAGCTCCGCTTATCTTCCGGAGGTGCAGGATCATGACGGCGGGGACAGATACCGTCTCTATGCCGCTCAGTACAATTCCCTTTCCCACGGCGGGAGAAAGGTCTTTTCCGTTGAGTACAGTGACGGCGGAAGTCAGATGACTGTGATTTATGATGATGCCGAAAATGAGCCGAAATACTGCAATAAATTGCTTGACTGCGTTTGCGGTCTGCTCAGAAAGGACAGGGGCGAATGATATGAGCAAAGAGATACTCATAAAGCTGAGGGTCATTACTGTTGTGGGGCTGCCCTTTGTGGTCCTGCTGTCGGCGGTGATGACGGGGCTGTTTCTCTGCGGCGTTATCAAAAATGAAAGCGTTCCTTATCTGTATTTTGCGGTCTCGATGCTTGTGAACACGATCGGCATTTTTGCGGACTTTTTTGTCAAAAATGAGGATATGCGGGAGGCTATGCCGAAATGGACACAGGGCAGGGGCTTTCCTGCTTTCGTTATTGCAAGCGTCATTTTATGGTTTGTGAGCTTTCTGATGTTTATTATATTAAAGTGATTTTTTATAGGTGATATTATGCCATTTTTACCCATTTCAAAAAAAGATATGCAGGAGAGAGGAATAGAGCAGCTTGACTTTATCTGCATTACGGGCGACAGCTATGTTGACCACCCCTCCTTCGGCATTGCTATAATTTCCCGTATGATCGAGGATATCGGCTTTACGGTGGGAATTATCGCTCAGCCCGACTGGAGAAGCGATGCTGATTTTAAAAAGCTTGGCGTTCCCAAATACGCTTTCCTCATTACGGGGGGAAATATCGACTCTATGGTGGCGCATTACACAAGCGCAAAGAAAAAGCGCTCCGATGATGCTTACACTGCGGGGGGAAAGGCGGGAAAACGCCCTGACCGTGCCACTATCGTTTACACACAGGCGGTAAAGCGAATATTCGGCAAGGATATGCCTGTGGCTATAGGCGGGCTTGAAGCGTCTCTCAGGCGTTTTGCACATTACGATTACTGGGACGAGGCTGTGCGCCCCTCAATTCTCGAGGACAGCGGCGCTGACCTGCTTATGTACGGAATGAGCGAGCATCAGATAGTCGAGATATGCACAAGGCTTGCAAAGGGCGAGAAAATGTCACAGCTTCGTGACATAAGGGGCACGGCATATTTATGTGACCCGAGGGAAACGCCTTACGGTGCGGCGGAATGTCCCTCTCTTGCGCAGGTAAGGGAGCACAAGGAAGAATATGCCAAGGCTTGCAGGATACAATATGACTGGCAGGACGAGGTTTACGGCAAGACGGTTATCCAGAGGCAGACAAGCAAGATGCTGGTTCAGCTGCCCCCTGCATATTCGCTGAACACTCCTGAGCTTGACCACGTTTACGAACTGCCTTATATGAGGACGTATCACCCCATTTATGAAAAAGAGGGGGGCGTTCCCGGAATCAAGGAAGTGGAATTTTCCATTACTCATAACAGAGGGTGCTTTGGCAACTGCAATTTCTGCTCCATTGCGCTTCATCAGGGCAGGAGGATCTCCGTGAGGAGCAGGGAAAGCATTCTGAGGGAGGCGGAGCTGCTTACCACGCTGCCAAATTTCAAGGGATATATCCACGATGTGGGAGGCCCTACGGCGAATTTCCGTGCTCCTTCCTGCACTCATCAGCTGACACACGGGCTTTGCAAGGGAAGAAAATGCCTTGCTCCCGAGCCCTGCAAAAATCTTGAAGTTGACCACACGGAATATCTGAGCATTCTGAGGGATATTCGCAAGATAAAGGGAATCAAAAAGGTATTTATCCGAAGCGGAATACGCTATGATTATCTTATTGAGGACAAGAACGAGGAGTTTATGCGTGAACTTATCGAGTATCACGTGAGCGGTCAGCTGAAGGTTGCTCCCGAACACTGCTCGGCGGCTGTTCTTGACCTTATGGGCAAGCCGCACATTGAGGCTTACAAGAAATTTCAGGACAAGTTCTACAAGATGACGGGGCGCATCGGCAAGGAACAATATCTTGTGCCGTATCTGATGTCATCTCACCCCGGAAGCACGCTGAATGAGGCCGTTGAGCTGGCGCTTTTCCTTAAAAGCCTGAAAATGCGGCCTGAGCAGGTGCAGGACTTTTATCCTACGCCGGGAACTATTTCCACCTGTATGTTCTACACGGGTCTTGACCCTTACACGATGAAAAAGGTGTATGTGCCCAGAACTGCGGAGGAAAAGGGTATGCAGAGGGCGCTGTTGCAGTATTTCCGTCCTCAGAATCAGAGAAAATGCATTGAGGCGCTTATCAAGGCGCATCGCACCGACCTTATCGGAAACGGAAAGGAATGCCTTGTCAAACCCGATGAGCAGTACACTGCTTATATGAGGGAAAAGGCGGCGGCTGGCAAGGCTAAGGGCGGAAAGAACAATTCCCGTTCAAATCATCAGGGTCACGGAAACCACCCAAATCAGAGAAACAATTCACTCGGTCCAAAAGGCAGGAATGACAGATGGCAAAAAGAAAAGGGCAGGAAGGGCAGATAAAACGGCTTCTTAAAATTCTGCCCACAGCTATTCTTGTAATGATAATATGCGTGGGCGTTCTGCTTGGCGTGCTTATTGAGACGGGGCGGCTTTCACTGTCTGACGTTCAGCAGACTATGGGCTTTGCTCCGAGTGAAAGCACGGCGGCGGGGAACACTATCCCCGAGGCGGCAAAGGAGTTTGCTGTTTACGTCATTGACGTGGGGCAGGGCGACAGCATTCTTATCACGGCAGGAGGCAAAAGCATTCTTATCGATGCGGGCGAAAAGGAATACGGCAGCAAGGTGGTCTCATTTATCAGAGACAAGGGCATTGAGCGGCTTGACTACATCATTGCCACTCACCCCCACGCTGACCACATCGGCGGTATGGCGGAGGTGGTCTCGGAGATCGGTGCGGACAAGATAATCGTGCCGAAGCTGCCTGATGATATGGTACCCACGACGAGGGTATATGAAAATTTCCTGAAAGCTGTAAAAAACGGCGGTATGAAGCTGACGGCAGCTAAGGCGGGGACGGTGTATGACATTTCCGACATCGGCGGCATTCCTGTAAGAATGACGGTGCTTGCTCCCGATGACAATGCGGATTTTGATGACCTGAACGATTTTTCCGTATGCGTAAGGATAGATTTTGACAGGATATCCTGGCTGCTGACGGGTGACCTTTCCGAGGACGGAGAGGCGGCTCTGGTAAACAGCGGCAGGGATATTGACGTTACGGCGTACAAGGTTGGGCATCACGGAAGTGCCACATCTTCTACGGATAAATTTCTTAAAAAGGTTACTCCAAGGCTTTGCGTCATCTCCTGCGGGGAGGATAATTCCTACGGTCACCCCACCCAAGCGGCTCTTGACAGACTTTTGGAATACACAAGCAGCATTTACCGCACGGACTTAAATTCCACCGTTTCCGTTTACTCGGACGGGCAGCGGCTATATGTGACAAAAACGGAACAAGGGGGCGGCTGATATGCTGATACTTGAAAGAATAAAGGGCAGCGTGGCTGTTATTTCGGGCGATGACGGGGATTTTTCCGTTTCGACCGAAATGGTAACAGGCTGCTGTGAGGGCGATGTTGTCATTCTTTCGGGTGACAGGTACATCACCGACAGGGCTGCGACGGAAAAAAGGCGACGTGATATTATTTCGCTTCAAAATTCCCTTTGGGAAGATTAATTTGAAAGAGGGGCTTAAGATGCAGAACAATCTGCCTGCTATGCTTACGGAGAGACTTCCGAAATTATCCAAGGGTCACAAGAAAATTGCCGAATATATTCTCGGTCACTATGACAAGGCTGCCTTTATGACGGCTTCAAAGCTGGGAAATATCGTTGGCGTAAGCGAATCCACCGTTGTCAGATTTGCTACTGAGCTGGGCTTTGAGGGTTATCCCGAGATGCAGAAGGCTTTGAAGGAATTTACAAGCAACAAGCTCACCACTGTTCAGCGTATGAGCGTTATGAACGATCAGATGGCGGGTGAGGACGTATTGAACAGGGTCCTTAACTTCGACATCGAGCAGATAAGGAAAACTATGGAGGAGACCGACAAGGAGAGCTTTTACACTACTGTTGATGCTCTTGCTGACGCCAAGAACATTTATGTTATCGGCGCAAGGTCGGCTTCGGTGCTTGCACGTTTCATCGTTTTCTACTTCAACATTATGTTTGATAATGTTAAAATTATCCACACAACAAGTACAAGCGAAATGTTTGAGCAGATACTGAACATCGGTGACGGCGACATTATGATAGGCGTAAGCTTCCCCCGCTACTCCAAGCACACTGTGAAGGCTTTCAGATACGCTCACGAAAACGGCGCTAAGGTCATTGCCATTACCGACAGCAAGGCTTCCCCTCTGGCACAGTATGCGGATCATTTACTGCTGGCTCACAGCGATATGGCTTCCTTTGCGGATTCCCTCGTTGCGCCTATGAGCCTTATAAATGCGCTTATCTGTGCGGTGGGTATGAAGAAGCAGGAGTATGTTTCCAAGAACTTTGAGAGACTTGAACAGATCTGGGAAAAGTATGATGTTTACGAAAAGACTGATGACAATGATTTCAGTCTTTGATGGGAAAGGCTGCATTTTATGACAGACTGCATTATTATCGGCGGCGGTGCGGCGGGGCTTATGGCGGCTGTTACGGCGGCTGATTACGGCAAGACCGTTATGCTGTTTGAGAAAAACAGCCGTGTGGGAAGAAAGCTTCTCATTACGGGAAAGGGTCGCTGCAACGTTACAAACAACTGCACCAAGGAGGATTTTTTTGAGAATATCCCCTGCAACGGCAGATTTTTATACTCCTCATATGCCGCTTTTGAATCGGGCGACACTATGACGTTTTTTGAAAACCTGGGCGTTCCTCTAAAAACTGAGAGGGGCAACAGGGTATTTCCCGTAAGCGACAGGGCGGAGGACATTGTTATCGCTTTTGAGCGTGCTGTTAAGGAGCGTTCGGACAGGATAACGGTGAAGAACGCAAAGGTCTCCAAGGTACTGACGGAGGACGGCAGGGTATCGGGAGTTATTGCGGAGGGAATTGCTTATCACGCTCCGTCGGTGCTTATTGCCACGGGGGGACGGTCTTATCCTAAGACAGGTTCGGACGGCGACGGGTACAGGTTTGCAAAGGAGCTTGGTCACAAGGTCATACCGCTGCGGCCCTCTCTCGTTCCTATGGTGAGCGAGGAGGAATGGTGCAGGGAGGCTATGGGGCTGTCGCTTAAAAATGTGACGCTGACGCTTATTGACACGGCTGACGGGAAAAAGCTTTTTTCCGAAATGGGAGAGATGCTGTTTACACATTTCGGAGTTTCGGGTCCGCTGGTTTTATCCGCTTCGGGACACATAAGGAAAATGGAGCGGGACAGGTACAAGCTTGTGATCGACCTAAAGCCTGCTCTTGATGAAAAGACGCTTGATGCACGGCTTCAGAGAGATTTTGCAGAAAATGCCAACAGGGATTTTATAAACAGTCTGGGAAAGCTCCTTCCCGCAAAGCTTATCCCTGTTATTGCAAGGCTTTCGGGTATTTCTGAGGACAAAAAGGTAAATCAGATATCAAAAAAAGAGCGCACCGAGCTTATGCGGCTGCTTAAAGATCTCACGGTGACTGTAAAGGATTTCCGCTCAATTGACGAGGCTATCGTTACGGGGGGCGGTGTGAATATAAGCGAAATAAACCCGAAAACTATGGAGTCCAAGCTTGTGGACGGGCTTTATTTTGCAGGTGAGGTCATTGATGTTGATGCATACACGGGGGGATTTAATTTGCAGATAGCTTTCTCCACGGGGTATGCGGCGGGGATAAATATGTGACGTAAATCGACACGAAATGCAGGCTGTATGGATTCCCTTATGATCTCTCAAAAATAATTACTTGCAATAATACAGGGGCTTGTTCAAAAATACATTGGAAGCTGAAAAAATATGAAAGCAGGAATTTATTTAGGCAGGGAAAATGTTGAAGTACGTGAGGTACCTATGCCGGAGGTGGGCGATGATGATGTTCTGATACAGAACATCTATTCAAGCATCTGCGGCACGGACACGGCGGTTTTTATGCACGGTCCCGAAACAGGTCACAGGGTCGATGTGGGCGGTGAGTTCGGTCACGAGACGGTTTCACGGGTGGTGAAGGTCGGCAGGAATGTGACAGGATTTTCTGTGGGCGAGAGGGTATATCCATACCCCAGATTTGCTAAAAATGACACGAGAAGAGCGGGGACTATCGGCGGTTTTTCCGAATATATCCTCATTCCCAAGGCGAAAAAATATCACTCATTATACCCTGTTGATGACAGGATATCGGACAAGACTGCCTGCCTTATTGAGCCGTTCACGGTTGGGTGCAGGGCGGCGAGACGGGGTATGATACCCTGCGGAAAGGGCGAATATGTCAAGGGGCAGTCGGCTGTGGTTTTCGGCGGCGGCACTATCGGCATTGCGGCGGCGGTGGCTTTCAAATTTTTCGGAATGGATAAGGTAATGATATGCGACCGCTCGGAAGTACGGCTCGAAATAGCAGGAAAGCTTGGTTTTGCGGTTTGCAATAATCTGAAAGAGAATTTTGAAAAATGTGCTGTGGATTATTTCGGCACGGCGCCGTCCCTTGGAGGTATGACTGCGGACATTGACTGTATGCTTGATGCGGCGGGTGCGGAGAGCATTCTTGATGATTTTCTGAGGCTTGGCAAGATCGAGAGCAGATTTGTTTCGGTGGCGGTGAACAATGCGCCGAGAAAAATCGACCTGCTCCATATGACCTATGCACAGCAGAGCATTATAGGGTCGGGAGGATATATGCCCGAGGACGTGCGGGACGTTATGGAGATAATGTCCTGCGGAAAATGGGACATTCAGAGCATCATCACTCACGAATTTACCCTTGATATGCTTGAAACCGCCATTCGGACGGCGGCCGACACTGAGCATTCGGGGAATGTTATCATCAAAATGGCATAAAATTACACCGCAGAACGGTCGTAAAAAATCGTTCTGCGGTGTTTTGTTTTTTACTTGAAATTAAGAGATGCAACGGAGTCCTTGAAAACTATTCTGCCCTTGACCTGCACCATTCCGATGTTCTCGGAGGGGGTGTTTATTTTGGAAAGGAGGGCATCAACGGCTATGGCGGACATTTTTTCGGTATTGACCTCAAATGTGGTTATGTTCGGAACGGTTATGCTGCTGTAGACGGAGTTATCAAAGCCTGTTACGGAGATATCCTCGGGGACACGGTAGCCTCTTTCGGAGAGGAGAGCCATTAGTCTGCTGGCGGCTTCGTCACAGTTGCAGACAAATGCGGTGGGCATCACCACGGGAAGCTCCAAGGGGATAAACTCGCCTGTGTCCGCTTTTCGGTCGCTTATAAGATAGTAGTCGGAGAGGCGGATATTATGCTCGATGAGAGATTTTGCATAGCCCAAGTATCTGTCCTGAATACTGCTGGTGGCGTGGATATTGCCCACAAAGGCTATTTCACGGTGGCCATTGTCGATAAGATAATTCGTAAGCTCATAGGCGGCATAGAAACTGTCGCCGACTACGCAGCTCTCGGCGGTGAGCTGATTGTAAAAATCGAGGAACACCACGGGGATACCTGTATCAAGGACGGCTCTGATGTATTTGTCGGCTATCTGACCGAGGATTATTATGCCGTCAACACGCTGATGGAAGAAAATGTCGGGGAGCACCGCTTTTTCCTCATTTACAGAGGTGAGGGTATGGAAAAAGGCGTAATGCTTACGCTGCTGGAGGGCGGTGGATATGCCCCGCATAAACTTAAAGTAAAAAGAATTTTCGGACATATACCTTTCTGCCACGATTATGCCGATATTTCCGCTGAGGGTCTTTTTCTTTTTCGCTTCCGTACCATATTTATAGCCCATTGTTTCGGCGGTCTTGAGAATTTTTCTTCTGAGCTCGGGACTTACTCCCCGCTGACCCGAAAAGGCTTTGGACACGGACACCACGCTTATGCCGAGCTTTGCGGCTATATCACGCATTGTAACGTTTTTTGCCAAGCTATTCAACTCCTGCATTCAAGATAACTAATAATTAAAGATAACGTTTAAGTTAATTTTAGCATATATCAAAGCCTTTTTCAAGCCATATTTTCAGCTTAATTAATCGGTTGGGATTTAGGTTAAAAATTAGAGAATTTTACTTTTGTTAGCC
>CAMBJF010000052.1 GCA_945867875.1 uncultured Ruminococcus sp.
TACACACTGCATATCGTCGGCAGCGTCAGATGTGTATAAGAGACAGGTGCTTGTTCTGGAGATGGCGGGGAGGTGTGCCGCATTCCTTTGTGCGGACATCTTCAAGGGCGGCATCTATAGCGGATTCGGCGGAGTTGGATTTGGGAGAGGTGGCAAGGAGAATTATCGCCTCCGCAAGGGGTATCCGTGCTTCGGGGAGACCAAGCTGCAAAGCGCTGTCAACGCAGGATTTTGTCACTGCCGCAGCGATAGGGTAGGCAAGTCCGATATCCTCTGAGGCAATTACCAGCAGGCGGCGGCAGAGCGAGATTATGTCTCCCGCTTCGATGAGCCTTGCGGCATAGTGGAGGGCGGCGTTTTCATCGCTGCCACGAATGGACTTTTGCAGGGCGGACAGGATATCGTAATGCTCGTCGCCGTCACGGTCATAGCGGTTGTTGCTTCGCTGGGTGAGGGCTTTGGCTTCGTCAAGGGTTATGACCGCTTCGATGCCGTTATTTTCTGCACCGAGAAAGCACAGCTCGCAGACGCTTACCGATTTGCGGACATCTCCGCCGCAGCCACGGGCGATATGCTCGCAGACGCCCTTTTCCGCTTTTATCTTCACTCCCGATTCGTCAGAAAGGACACGGAATGCCCTTTCCACTGCGGGGATAACGTCCTCGGCGGTGACGGGCTTGAACTCGAACACCGCACTTCGGCTGAGAATGGCGTTGTAGACGTAAAAATAGGGGTTCTCGGTGGTGGAGGCGATAAGGGTTATCTGGCCGTTTTCGATATATTCAAGGAGAGACTGCTGCTGCTTTTTGTTAAGGTACTGTATCTCGTCGAGGTACAAAAGGACGCCGTTCATTCCGTCAATTGTGCCTGTATCGGCGATAACGTCCCTGATGTCGGCTGTTCCTGCGGAGGTGCCGTTGAGCTTATGGAGCTTCATTCCGGAATTTTCCGCAATTATCCGTGCAACGGTGGTCTTTCCCACTCCCGAGGGACCGTAAAATATCATATTGGGGATATTGCCGCCGTCGATTATGCGTCTGAGATATCTGCCTTTGTCAAGGAGATGACGCTGTCCCACAACTTCATCAAGGTTTTTGGGGCGTATTCTGTCTGCAAGGGGGGAGGACATTTTTTATCACTGCCTTTATGAATTAAGTCATATGTTTAATTATACAACATTTGTTTTGAAAAATCAACATATAAAGAGAAAAAAGCGGTGACAGCAATTAAGTGTCACCGCTTCTGAACTAAGCGATACTATTAACATATTAACGATTAATACTTACGCTTACGAGCAGCCTCGGACTTCTTCTTGCGCTTTACAGAAGGCTTCTCGTAGTGTTCTCTTTTACGAACTTCAGCGATAACGCCGTCCTTAGCACAGCTTCTCTTAAAACGCTTAAGAGCAGTCTCTAAGGTCTCGTTCTTTCCAACGTGAATTTCAGCCATTTTGTTCCCTCCCTTTGCCCTTTGGCAGAGGATTATATACGATATAACTATAACATTATACTATATATCACAACGATTTGTCAAGTGCCTGCACAAAAATTCAAAACAAATTTTTACTGAGAATTTTGTGCATAATCACCATCTTATTTTGCCACGATATTTACTATTCTGCCCTTGACGTAAATTTCCTTGACGATCGTTTTGCCGTCGAGGAATGCCTTGACATCGGGATGTGCATTCGCCTTTGCAAGTGCGGACTCCTGATCCTCGTCAACGCCTACGGATATCTTGCCCTTGAGCTTTCCGTTTACCTGAACGGCGATCTCGATAGTATCGACTTCGAGCTCCTTTTCGTCATAAACGGGCCAGGACTCGTATGCAATGGTATTATCGTGACCGAGAATGCTCCACAGCTCTTCGCAGACGTGGGGTGTTACGGGGGAGAGGAGCTTTACTATGCCCTCGGCGTATTCCTTGGGGCACTTTCCTGCTTTGTATGCGGCGTTCATAAATATCATAAGCTGGCTTATGGCGGTGTTGAAGGCAAGAGCCTCAAAATCATCGGTTACCTTTTTAACGGTCTGATGATATACTCTTGTGAGTGCGCCGTCATTGTCGGCTGTGAGGTTTGCAGGCTCGGTGAAGAAGTTCCATACACGTGTGATGAACTTCTTTGCGCCCTCAACGCCTGACATACTCCAGGGTTTGGAGACTTCAAGGGGACCCATAAACATCTCGTAAAGTCTGAGGGTGTCTGCGCCGTAATCCCTTACGATGTCGCTGGGATTGATAACATATTCGGGGAAACGCTTGCCCATTTTGATGCCGTTTTCGCCAAGGATCATACCCTGATGAACCAGCTTCCTGAAAGGCTCCTTTGTGGGTGCGAGGCCCTTATCGTAAAGGTATCTGTTCCAGATACGGGAGTACATCAGATGTCCTACTGCGTGCTCGGGGCCGCCGATGTAGAGGTCAACGGGCATCCAGTGCTTTAAAAGCTCTTCGTTTGCAAATTCGTTCTCATTATCGGGGTCGATATAGCGGAAATAATACCAGCTTGAACCAGCGGAGCCGGGCATTGTGGAGGTCTCTCTTGTGCCCTTTATGCCGTTGTGGTCATACTTTTTCCACTCGGTGGCGTTTTCAAGAGGTGCTTTGCCGTTTTTGCCCTTGTAGTCCTCCAGCTCGGGGAGAATGAGGGGGAGTTCATCGTCATCGAGGACGTGTATCTCACCGCTTTCGGTGTGGACAACGGGAACGGGTTCGCCCCAGTAGCGCTGACGGGCAAATATCCACTCTCTGAAATGATAATTGGTCGTGCGCTTCGCAACGCCCATTTTTTCAAGCTTTGCGGTAATGGCTTCCTTGGCTTCCTCAACGGTGAGACCTGTAAATTCCTCGGAATTGATGAGTTTATAGCCCTTGCCGAGATAGTCGCCCTTTTCAAATGCCTTTTCGGAAACGTCTACGTGACCAAGCTTATCATCGCCGTCGATTACCTGTATCATATCAATGTTATGGGCAATGGCGTACTCGAAGTCACGCTGGTCGTGGGAGGGTACAGCCATAACTGCACCTGTGCCGTAGCTTGCAAGAACGAAGTCGCCGATGAACATTCTGATTTCCTTGCCGTTTACGGGATTTATGCAGGTAACGCCCTTGAGTTCGCAGCCTGATTTGGTCTTGTTGAGCTCGGTGCGGTCCATATCGTTCTTTTTAAGGGTCTCGTCGATGTATGCCTGGACTTCTTCCTTGTTGGTGATTCGGGGCATAAGAGTTTTTACGATGTCGCCGTCGGGAGCGAGAACCATAAAGGTGATGCCGTAAATTGTTTCGATGCAGGTGGTGTAGATGCTGAAATCGCCGCCGCCTACGATGTCGAACTTGACCTCAACGCCTGTGGACTTGCCTATCCAGTTGCGCTGCATTGCCTTGGTGGATTCGGGCCAGTCAATCTCGTCAAGTCCTTCAAGGAGCTTTTCGGCAAAGGCGGGCTGGTCGATAACCCACTGCTTCATATTCTTTCTTACAACGGGGTAGCCGCCGCGCTCGGATTTTCCGTCAATTACTTCGTCATTGGAAAGTACGGTTCCAAGCTCTTCGCACCAGTTTACGGGCATATCCACATACTTTGCGTAGCCGTCAAGATAGAGCTGCTTGAATATCCACTGGGTCCACTTGTAGAACTTGGGGTCGGAGGTGGCTATCATCTTTGACCAGTCATAGTCAAAGCCAAGCTCTTTGAGCTGCTTGGAAAAGGTCTGAATGTTCTTCTGAGTGAAGCCGTTGGGGTGGTTGCCTGTGGTCACGGCATACTGCTCGGCGGGAAGTCCGAAGGAGTCATAGCCCATTGGGTGGAGGACATTGTAGCCCTGCATTCTCTTCATTCGGGAAACAATGTCGGTGGCTGTATATCCCTCGGGGTGTCCTGCGTGGAGACCTACTCCTGAGGGGTAGGGGAACATATCCAGAACATAATATTTGGGCTTTGAGAAATCCCACACATCAGTCTTGAATGTTTCATTTTCCTCCCAGTATTTCTGCCATTTTGCCTCTATGGCGGCAAAATCGTATCTTTCCAAAATTATCATTCCTTTATAAATTATAATTTATATCATATATATGTGATATCGAAAATTACTGCTTGTTCTTGCTGTATTCGGAGATGTCGTCGTCAAGAACAAGGAAATAGAGCATTACGCCCCTTATGATCAGGGTGATGACGCCGAGTATCATTATGAGGCCGCCGATAGCTCCGAGACCAAGTCCGCTGAGGGCTACCGTTGCGATGCCAGCCTGAATAAGTCCAAGTATGCTGAAAACTATATCGATTCCCACGATGGTGGCGATAGTGTTTTTCGCTCCGTCGCTTCCCTTAAAAAATTTGATGAACAGATAGAGAAGTACGGCGGAAAGGGCGAGGTCAAGGAGCCCCGAAAGAGTTACGCCTCCGAATACTGACAGGAGATATGTCAGGGTGTTGAAGCCGTAAACGGCAATGCCGATACCGCCAAGTATCCTTGTCTTTCTTCTGCCCTTTTCGTATTTTTCGGGGTCAACAGCCATTCTTGCGGCGTAGACATCGTTCATTGAAGATGTTCTTGAAGATGATGTTGAGCTGTAAACGCTCTGATATGTGCCTGTTGTGCCCTGAGAGGTGCTGCTTGTGCTCTGATATGTATAAGAGCTTTGGGACGTGGTCTGAGAAGTGCTCTGAGACTTTGCGGGAGCTGACATATCCTCAAACATCGGCTTCGGCTGGACAGGCTTATCGGGTGAAGCTGATTTCGCTGCCTGCTCCGAGGGCGATGCGATATCCGAGCCGTCCATCTCGCTGAGTACGGGCATTGCTATATCGTCAAAATTGTCCATACTGTCGGAAGGGCGGGTAGCCTCCTGTGCTGTTTCCTCAAGTCCTTCCGATGCGTCGGGGAGATCGTCATAGGTCTCTCCTGTGTCGGGAAGCTCAAGAACGTCCATTTTAAGTTCGTCCATTTTCAGTTACCCCTTTCTGATTTTGCCTGCTGTTTTGATCTGCAGTAGGCTTTTATGCTTTTGCTGAAAAGTATAAGATAGGTTGGAACGGCATATATGGCTAATAATATTAGGTCTATTGCAATAAAATAGCCCGTCATTCCGAATAGTTGGGCAGTGTTAAAATACATCACTGAAAAAATAATATACAGAATCAACTGTATTGCCAAAATTATACCCGTTACTATTCTTGCCCAGTTTATGCCCTTCATAAACAGAACAACAATCGTGATAGGAATTGCAATGCCTAAAATATATCCAACCGCTTCTGCCGCATTGGACATACTGAACACGCCTGTAAGACATAAAGCCATTGGGATAAGCATAAGTATGCCCAGAACGATAGATATAGTTTTTCCTCTTCGCACAAGCTCACGCTGTTTGTAATCCTCAAAAGCCTTTGCTTTATCGTCATTCTCTTCTTCAGTCTCACTGTAGAGAGCGGAATATCCCATATCTGTTTTGTCTTCCATTTCATGTCCCCCTAAAAAATTACTTTACCCACTCGGATATATCCAAGTCCTCGCCGTCTCTCCAGAGACGTTCAAGGTTGTAAAAATCTCTCTGTTCCTTGCTGAAAACGTGGACGACGATATCGCCGTAGTCGATTATGACCCAGTTGGAGCCGTTGTTGCCCTGTACCCTGTTGGGAACAACGCCGTTTTCCTGCATTTTGTACTCCGCTTCGTCGGCGAGAGCCTTTGTCTGTGTGGAAGATGTTCCGTCGGCTATTACGAAATAATCGGCGATAACGGTGAGGTCGCCTACCTTTATCACCTTTATGTCCTCGGCCTTTTTGCTGTCGAGAGCCTTGACGATTATTTCAAGCTTCTGCTGCTGTGTAAGGTTATCGGTCATAAAAAACCGCCTTTCTTATCTGGATTTTTCGGCATATGTGTTATACGCCTGTGTGGTGCTTTCGGGGATAAGGGAGCCTTTGGCAAGGACATCGCTTATTGAAAAGCGCAGTGCTTCAAGCATCGCCTTGTCAATGTCCTCAAAGGCAAGCTTTCTCATTCGGGCAACGTCCTTGTAGGAACGGTCCTCGGAAATGAGGTCGGCAAGATATATTATCTCCTCAGTTTTGGACATTCCCGCTCTTGCGGCGGTGTGGTAGCGCACTGCCATAAGCACATCTTCATCGGAAATGTGGAGAACGTGCTCGATGTACCACGCACCTGCTGCGGCGTGGTAGAGGGCGGGTATTTTTTCTTCGACGCTGCTGAGGGGGATAATGCTCTTTTTGCCCATAACGAGCTGTTCCTCGTTGGGAATTTCCTTGCAGATGTCGTGGACAAGCCCTGCAAGGCGGCATTTTTCCTTATCTCCGCCGTATCTTTCCGCAAGTCTTACTGCGGCATCTGACACATTAAGGCTGTGGGTATATCTTTTTTTTGAAAGCCGTATTTTCAGGATATCCTTTATTTCTTCGATACTTGTTCCGCAGATCTCTGCTGCCATTTATTTATCACCTGATTTATATATAGACTCAGACACAATATATTGTACTACATTTTCGTCAACATAGCAAGATATATCCTGATTATTAACAATTTTTTCACGAATTTCCGTTGATGAAATGTCGAACGGGCGGGTTTTTATTATTGTTACCCGTCCTCCCATTGCTTTCACGGCTTCGGAGTAGTCCTCAATTTTATGGGACTCCTCTTCCGAGCGGGACACTGCCGCAATTCGGGCGGTCTTTATGATGTAGTCAGCTTGGTTCCAAGTGGGGAGTGTGGCAAGCGAATCGCTGCCCACGGTGAGGACGAGGTCATCATCGGGATAGGTGGCTTTCAGATGTCTGAGGGTGTCGGAGGTATAGCTTATGCTGCCCTTTTTTATCTCATAATCGGAAACTTGACAGCGGGGGATCTTTTCAAAGGCAAGCCTGCACATTTCAAGACGCTGCCCGCAGTCGGCACGGTTTTCCGTGTTTATGCCCGCCTTGAACGGGTTTACGAATGCGGGCATAATTATCACCCTGTGGGGGGATATTTCGCTTTCAAGGAGCGAGCGGACCGCATTTATATGCCCCAGATGAACGGGGTCGAAGCTGCCGCCGAAAAGTGCGGTTATCACTTTTTCTTTTCTGCCTTGGGCAGCTCTATTTTAGGCTCCTGGGGGTTTCTCTTGAAAAGCACAAGCTTGTTTCCGATAGTCTGAACAACGTCGGATTTTGTTGCCTCTGCCAGCTCTGCTGCCGCTTCCTGTGCGGAGAGCATTGCGGTCTCAAGGACTTTGAGCTTTACAATTTCTCTTGCTTTCAGTGCGTCATTTACCTGTGTGATGAGATTTTCACCGATGCCGCCCTTGCCCACCTGCAAAATGGTGTCCTCTTTTGCGGCGATGCCTCTTAAATAAGCTCTCTGTTTGCTTGTAAGCATAATTATTTTACTCCTTTTATTACTTCTTCAAATTTTCTCAGTGCGTCGCTTCTGTGGCTGACCTTGTTCTTTTCCTCGGCGGATATTTCCGCAAAGCTTTTGTCGCCATAAATAAATATGGGGTCATAGCCGAAGCCGTTTGTGCCAAGCTTTTCGTAGCCTATCTTTCCCTCGCATACGCCTGTTACAACGTGCTTTTCGCCGCTTGCGTCAATGTAGCAGATGCAGCATTTGAAGCGGGCGGTGCGCTTTTCATCGGGCACGCCCTCCAGTTCGGAAAGAACTCTTGCGCAGCGCTTGCCCTCCTCGGCGTATCTTGCGGAATATATTCCGGGGGCGCCGTTTAATGCATCGACTTCAAGTCCGCTGTCATCGGCGATGACGGGGAGGCAGAACATATCGTAAATTGCCTTGGCTTTGAGATATGCATTCTCCTCAAAGGTGGTTCCTGTTTCCTCCACTTCGATATCAGCTCCCGCTTCGCTTTGGGAGATTACCTCAAAGCCGTGGGGTTCGAGAATTTCCTTAAATTCTCTCAGCTTGTTTTTATTGTTGGACGCAAGTATGAGCTTCATCATTCTGTATCCCCCTTGTTTTCATCTTTTTTCTTCTTGCCGAATGTAATTTCCTTGAACAGAAAGCCAAATTTGCCGTCCTTAAGGCTCTTCTTTTCGGCGGGTGCTTCTTCGGGCTGTTCTTCAGGTTCGGCTGTATCTTCATCGGGCTGAACGGGTGCTGGTTCGTCTGCTTCCTCGGCGGTGTCGGTGACGGTTTCTTCATCGGTCACAGGTTCGGGGGCAGGTTCATTATCCGTGATATCCTCGGAAATGGTTTCGGGTTCTTCGGCTGTATCAGATGTATCTTCCGATGTATTTTCATCTGATGAGGTCTCATCGGAAACTGTTTCGTCAGACGCTTCGGAAATTTCTTCGGAAGTTTCGGAAATTTCGTCAGAAGTTTCAGAAATCTCGTCAGGGGTTTCAGAAATCTCATCAGAGGTTTCATTGTCTCCCGTAAGTCTTTCGTAATTTCCGCTGAACTCGGTATCGGATATGAACAGGGCTTCTGCATAGTCGTGGGCGGAGAAGTCCATAAGGTCATCTATCTTTTCGCCTACGCCTACAAGCTTTACGGGTATCCCAAGCTCACGGTGAATGGTTATGATTATGCCGCCCTTGGCTGTGCCGTCAAGCTTTGTGAGGACTATGCCTGTGATATCGGCGGTCTCGGAGAAGAGTTTTGCCTGATTTACGGCATTCTGTCCTGTGGTGGCATCGAGGACGAGGAGGGTTTCGAGAGAGCAGCCCTCTGCCTGCTGGCGGCAGATACGGGTTATCTTTTTCAGTTCGTCCATAAGGTTTTTCTTGTTGTGAAGTCTGCCTGCGGTGTCGCAGATAACTACGTCCGCACCTCTTGCCTTTGCGGCGCTTATGGCGTCAAATACAACCGAGGCGGGGTCGGAGCCTTCGGAGTGCTTTACTATCTCTGCACCCGCTCTGTCCACCCATACCTGAAGCTGGTCTATGGCGGCTGCACGGAATGTATCCGCTGCGGCGACTATTACCTTTTTGCCCTCGGAGGTGAGCCTTGCGGCAAGCTTTCCGATCGTGGTGGTCTTGCCTGCGCCGTTTACGCCGATGACGAGAATTACCGTGGGCTTAGTGGAGTAGTCGATTTTCTTGTCCTCTCCAAGCATTTCGGCGATTATCCTTTTAAGCTCATCTTTGATTTCGGCGGGGTCTTTTATGCCCTTTTCCTTAACGGCTTTTCTCAGCTCAGTGCAGATATCCACAGAGGTCTGCACGCCGATGTCGCACATTATAAGGGTCTCTTCAAGCTCTTCAAAAAAATCCTCGTCTATTTTGGTAAAGGAATTAAGGAGGGAATTTACCTTTCCCATCATCGAATCCCTTGTTTTTCTGATGCCTTCGGCAATTTTTTCAAAAAATCCCATAGCGTTTCCTCCTTAGGTTTCAGTCGGTCAAATCTTCCGCAGGGGGCTGCTCCATTTTCAGAAGTCGGGATATGCCCTTTTCCTGCATCGTTACGCCGTACATTACGTCCGCTTCCTCCATTGTGCCCCTACGGTGGGTGACGGTGATGAACTGGGTGGTGTCGGTGAAATTATGGAGATATTGGGCGTAGCGTGTAACGTTCATATCGTCAAGAGCCGCTTCGATCTCGTCGAGTATGCAGAACGGTGCGGGGCGCAGGCGGAGTATGGCGAAATATATTGCTATCGCCACGAATGCCTGCTCGCCGCCCGAAAGAAGCGACAGGCTCTTTATTACCTTGCCCGGGGGAGCCACGTTTATCTCAATTCCCGATTCAAGCACATCGTCGGGGTCGGTGAGTGTCAGCTCTGCCTTTCCGCCGCCGAAAAGCTCCGTGAATATCTGCTTGAAGTTTCGGTTTATGAACTCAAAGCTTTCGGAGAATTTCTGCTTCATCGTTTCGGTCAGCTCATCGATGAGCTTTTCAAGCTCCTTTTTCGAGCTGGTAACATCGGAGAGCTGTTCGGACATAAATGTATATCGCTCGGAAACCTCCTTGTATTCCTCGATAGCCGAGAGATTTACGTTTCCGAGAGCCCTTATCTTCTGCTTTACCGTTCCGAGACGAAGATTTATCTCGGTGTTGTCGGCGTCCTTTATGGCGAGATTTTCTGCTTCGGAGGGGTACAGCTCGTACTGCTCCGCCATATCCGAGATTATCTTGTCATAGGAGGACTGTGCGGCTCTGTGGCGCTCCTCAAGACGGGTCTTTTCCGCTCCGAAACGCTCCTTGTCGGCATTCTGCTCCTTTATCTTGCTTCGTATCTCGTTTGAACGCCTTTCAAGCTCAAGATTATTGCTTTGTGTTTCGGATATCTCCGAATTTATCTCAGCCGTTTTGTCGCCTGCGCCTTTCAGCTCGGCTTCACGGGTGCGGATAAGCTCTTCCTTTTCGGCGATGAGCTTTCTCTGCTCCTCGATAGCCATTGCGGACTTTACGGAGCTGTCACCGATGCTGCGGCTCTGTTCTTCAAGAGCTGCAAGGCTTTCTTTGGCGGCTTCCCTGTCCTTTTCAAGCTCGGCTCTCTTTATTTTCAGTGAGGACATTTCCGAGGAAATATTTTCACGTTCCTGCTTTAATTTTTCAAGAAGTGCCCCGTCTCTGCCCGATTTGTCCTCGCCGTCGGCAATGAGTGCGTCGGTCTTTTCAAGCTCTGTGACGGCTTTTTCGGCGGCTGCCTTGGTCTGCTCATAGCGTTTTTTCAGGCGTTCTATAAGCTCCTCGGCGTTCTTTTTGCCGCTGAAGCTATGCTCCGCTATCTGTTCGATACGCTTCATTTCGGCTTCAAAACGTATCCTGTCCTGCTCGATGACACGTATCTCGTCCTTGGCGGCTTCAAGGTCGATGCGCATTTTGTCGGTTTCCGCTTTCAGTGCGGCGGCTTTTGTGCGCATTTCCGCCAGGCGTTCCTTTTCGGCATCAAGCTCATTGGTGAGCCGCTCTATCTCGTTTTTACGGGTGAGCACGCCTGAGGAACGGTTTGCCGAACCTCCTGTGAATGAACCGCCTGCGTTTACCACCTGACCGTCAAGGGTGACTATTTTAAATCGGTAGTTGTATTTCTTGGCGATATTTCCCGCACAGTCGATATCCTCTGCGATGACTGTTCTGCCGAGAAGCGAATTTACGATGCCCGTGAATTTCGGGTCGTATGTAACGATGTCAGAACCGAGAGCCACGAAGCCAACGCAGCCGTCAAGCCCGTTTTCGCTCAGCCTGTTTCCCTTGACAGAGGTTATAGGCAGGAATGTGGCTCTGCCTGCATTCATATCTTTGAGCATTCGTATGCTGCGCTTGGCGGCATCTTCATTTTCGGTGACGATGTTCTGGAGCGCTCCGCCGAGTGCTGTTTCAACGGCAACGCTGTACTCGGATGGCACGGTGATTATCTGTGCCACGGAGCCGATTATGCCGCCTATCCTGCCGCTTTTGCCTGCTTTGAGAGCCTGCTTTACGGCGTGTCCGAAGCCCTCCATACTGTTTTCAAGGTCTTGCAGGAGCTTTATTTTGTTTTCCTTTTCCCTTGTGCTGAGGGTCAGGTCGGACAGCTCCCTTTCCGCATCGGAGAGCTTCTGGGACTTTGCGGAAAA
Organism: uncultured Ruminococcus sp.; assembly: GCA_945867875.1. Taxonomy (GTDB): domain Bacteria; phylum Bacillota; class Clostridia; order Oscillospirales; family Ruminococcaceae; genus Huintestinicola. Next base: position 11,516 of record CAMBJF010000052.1, read on the forward strand.
CAGCCTGTTTATGCCGCTTGTGCGGTTTTCCTGCTCCGACTTTTTCTCTTCAAGGAGCTTTAAACCGTCAAGGACTTCCTTTTTCTCACTTTCAAGATTTTTTCCGCTTTCTTCGATTGCGGCAAGCTGTGACTCTGCGGACTGCTCCTGCTCCTTTGTTTCACGGAGCATATTTTCTGAGGAGCTTACGGTTATTTTCAGCTCGGACTGCCTGATGTAGAGCTTGTTGAGCATAGCTGCGTGTCCCGAAAATTCCTTTTCAAAGCCGTCCTGCCTGCCTGCGGCTTCTTTCAGCTTTTCTTCTGCGGCTGTGTAATCCTTGTCAGCCTGTATTATATCCTGCTCGATATTGTTTATCTGAGCAAGCTTTTCTTCGGTAAGGCGCTTGTTTTCGCTGTCGGTGAGCTTGGCGCTTTCCATCTGCTTTTGCAGATTTTCGATATTTTCATTGTAATGGGTTATCTCATTTTTATACACCGCAATGTCGGAATGAAGTGTGGTGTTGGCTTTTTCCGCATCGAGGATCGCATTTCTCAGCTGTTCTATGCGGATATTACCCTTGGCGATGTCGCTGTAAACGGTGCGGTATTCCTCTTCAAGACGCTCGATATCCGCTTCGCAGGCAGAATATTCCGATGTGTTTATGAGGAGCTTGTCGGACAGCTCGGACAGCTTTTCACGAAGCTCTGCAAGCTCGTGGACCCACACGGTTATTTCAAGGGATTTCTTTTCCTCCGAAAGCTCAATGAACTGTGCTGCCTTTTCCGACTGCTTTTTCAGCGGTTCGACACGGCTTTCAAGCTCGGAGATTATGTCGGTAAGGCGCAGGATATTATCCTCTGCCTGAGCAAGTCGGCGCTGGGCTTCCGCTTTTCTGAAACGGAATTTCGATATGCCTGCGGCTTCCTCGAATATGCTGCGGCGCTCGCCCGATTTGGAGGAAACTATCTCCGCAACACGTCCCTGTCCGATTATGGAATAGCCGTCACGTCCGAGACCTGTGTCCATAAAAAGCTCGGAAATGTCTTTGAGACGTACCTGTGCGCCGTTGATGATATATTCGCTTTCGCCGCTTCGGTAAAGCTTTCGGGTGACGGTGACTTCGGACGCATCAATGTTCAAAAGCCCCTTGTCATTTTCGATGCAGAGGGTAACGGAGGCAAAGCCCATTGGCTTTCTCAGCTCCGTTCCCGCAAAGATGACGTCCTCCATTTTTGCACCTCGGAGGGTCTTTGAGCTGTCTCTTATACACATCTCCGAGCCCACGAGACGCTACGCTAGCTC
>CAMBJF010000053.1 GCA_945867875.1 uncultured Ruminococcus sp.
ACTGCATATCGTCGGCAGCGTCAGATGTGTATAAGAGACAGAGATAATTCTTATCGGGTTCGGGCTTGGAGTAGATTGCCTTTCACCCGAAAATCTGCCCCTTACGGCGGGATTTGCCCTTTCGGTGCTCATCATTTTTGTGCTCGTGAATATTATTGCGTGGCTTCTCGATATGAGGCTTGCACGTCAGCTGAACTCCGAGCTTAAAGAGTTTCAGAGCAGATTTTCTGAAAATACAGACAAATAAGAAAATGCCGCAGCGCTGTAGTTCACAGGCTGCGGCATTTGTTTGAATAAAACATCAAAGGTCGATATATGCTCCGTCGGCATTGCCGTTGATAACATAGTAGGCTCTGAGACCGCCGTTTTCGGTCTTAAGGTAAACGTTGCAGGACTTGACCCGCTTGCGTGTGCCGTTTCTGTAAGCGGCTTTGCAAAGCTCTGTGATCTGCTCGGCGGTGTATTCCTTGTCATTGCTCTGGAAAACAAAGGTGTCTTCCTTTTTGGGGGCAGCTGCCTTTTCGGGCTTTGCGGCAGGCTTTTTCTTGGGAGCGGTCTTGGACTCGGCTGCCTTTGCGGGAGCTTCCTTGATTGTTTCCTTTACCTCTGCTGCCTTTGTTTCTGCGGGTGCAGCCTTGGGAGCTTCGGCTTTTACGGGCTCAGCTTTTACCTCGGGCTCTGCCTTTGCTGCGGGTTCGGATTTTACTGCTTCTGCTGCTGTTTCAGCGACAGGTGCGGATACGGGAGCAGTCACGGGTGCGGTTCTTTTCTTGGTTCTTCTGTTTTTGGGTCTTGCCATAATGATTTTCCTCCGAATAGATTAATTTATAACTTCTACAGTATAACAAATTTGGCGGGGTTTGTCAAATTTTTATATTTATAGGCTTTTATAGTGTTTAACTATTTTCCGATACAAATACAACAGCCGTCCCGAAATTACGGGACGGCTGTAAAAATATCAGTTTGAAATCGGCTTAATCAGTTGCCCGACTCAATGCTTATCTCGTTGAAAACGGAAAGCAGGTCATCTACCTTGGCGTTCTGCTTTTTTTCGCCGCTCAGGTCCATAACGCAGTGACCTTCGTGCATCATAACCAGTCTGCTGCCGTATTCGACCGCAAATCTCAGATTATGTGTGACCATAAGTGTGGTGACCTTTTTCTCCTTGACAACCTTGTCGGTTATCTTCATAAGGGTCTCGGAGGATTTTGGGTCAAGTGCTGCGGTGTGCTCATCGAGAATGAGCAGGTCGATGTCCGTCATTGATGCGATTATCAGGGCTATTGCCTGCCGCTGACCGCCGCTGAGATTGCCTACGGGCACGTTCATTCTGTTCTCAAGTCCCATTCTGCAGGTCTCCAGCAGTGACTTGTAATAGTCCACACGCTTTTTGTTAACGCCTGTGCCGAGACCGAACAGCTTGTTTTTATTATCCGCAAGCGCCATATTTTCAAGGACTGTGAGATTGCCGCAGGTTCCCATTCTTGGGTCCTGAAGAACACGTCCGATGTGTGCGGCTCTTTTATGCTCTGGAAGCTTTGTGATGTCCTTTCCGCCGAATATTATTGAACCCTTTTCGGGGGTCATAGTTCCGCAGACAAGGTTAAGCATTGTGGTTTTTCCGCTGCCGTTTGAGCCGATGACCGAGACGAACTCGCCGTCATTCACGGTGAAATTAAAATCATTGAAAAGGGTGGTCTCGTCAACTGTGCCTGCGTTGAAAACCTTATAGATATTTTTTAGCTCCAGCATAGTTTACACACCCCTTTTCAGTTTGTTTTTAACGGGTAATTTTTCGCTGAACACAAGTGCAATTGTGAAGAGCACTGCCATAAGAAGCTTCAGGTATTCCGTGGGGAGATTGAGGGCAAGGGCAATTGTAAGGCAAGCCTTATAAAGCAGGCTGCCGAGAATTACCATTGTGGTGGGCTTCATAAATCTCACATTCTTGAAAATGCTCAGACCGATGATAACGGAGGCAAGTCCGAGGACTACCATTCCCACGCCCATCTGCTGGTCTGCGGAGCCCTTTGCCTGGGCGATGACGCAGCCCGCAAGCGATGCAAAGCCGTTGCCTATGGCAAGACCGAGAATTTTTGCCTTTCCGGGGTCCTTTGCAAGCATTGTCACATACTTTTCGTTATCGCCAACAGCTCTCAGGAGAAGTCCCGATTTTGTGCGGAGATAGAAGTCCATTGCAAGCTTGAAAATTACCACCAGCACAAGGGACACTATCGTTATTCTCCAAGCCGCGGGGAGAAGTGCGGCGAGACCCGAATTGAAGATAGTGGGCTTTTTGAAGAATGATGCCACGGTTATGCCATTGTTGCCCTTGAAGAGGATAACAAGGTTTACGGACAGCATTGCCGTGTAGACGATTATTCCGCAGAGCAGGGGACGGATATTGAGCTTTACGTGGAGCAGTCCTGTGACCGTTCCCGCAAGCATTCCCAGCACAAAGGAAATGAGCAGGCAGAGCCACGGATTTACCCCTGCGATGATGAGCACGGCTGTTACGACTGCGCCCATAGGCATTGTTCCGTCCACGGAAAGATCGGGAAAATCGAGGATACTGTATGTGATGTAAACGCCCATTGCAAGGAGCGCATACATAAGTCCCTCTTCAAGAGTTACACGGAAGATGTTCAGCAATATATCCATAAACCTTTAAACCTCGTTTTTATCATTCAGCCTTGTCGGCGGAAGTTACCTTTTCTGCGTCAGCGTAGGAATCGGGGAGAGTGATGCCGAAATTAGCCATTACATCGGTATTTACAACTGCTGTGCCGTCAGAAATTTTGCCAACGGGGATAGTGCCTGCGCTTTCGCCGCCGAGAACTCTTATGCCCATATCGGCGGTAGCCTTTCCGAGAGCAACATAATCAATGGAAACGGAGCCGATGCAGCCGTTTATTACCTGCTCGATCTCGGAGCCGTAAACGGGAACATTTGCTGAGTTTGCCTGTTCGAGGAGAACGGTGAGGTTGCTTACAACGTTATTGTCGGTGAAGTTGTTAACGCAATCAACCTTTGTAACGAGGGAAGCCGCAGCCTGGGGAACATCAGCAGCGCCCTGAACGCCCTGGTCGATTATCTCGATTCCTCTGGGCTCAGCTGCTTCTCTGAGGCTTGCGAGCTGGGAAACGGAGTTTGCTTCGCTTGTGGTATAAAGAACGCCGATCTTTGTTGCATCGGGCTGGAGAGCCTGAATAAGGTCGAGCTGTGCGCTGAAATCGAGGATATCGGAGGTTCCTGTGCAGTTGCCGCCGGGAGCGTTCATATCCTCAACGAGACCTGCTGCAACGGGGTCGGAAACTGCGCAGAAGATAACGGGGATATCGGTGTTTGCTGTGGCTGCATATGCGGAAACGGCTGCGGGAGTTGCGATAGCGAAGATGAGGTCATATTCCTTGGCAGCCATATTCTTTGCGATGGTGTCGCAGGTTGCGCTGTCGAAGTTGCCGTCCTGACGGTCGATTGTGAGCTCAAGGTCGGACTCGGTGAGAGCCTGCTCGATGCCTGCAAAGCAGTTGTCAAGTGAGGGGTGGCTGCCGTACTGGATAACGCCTATCTTGTAGCCGCCCTCGGAAACTGCTGCTGCTGAGGTCTCCTCGGTAACTGTGTTGTCTGCGGTCTGTCCGCAGCCTGCAAAGGCTGTGAGTGCAAGTGCTGCTGCGAATATCGCTGCTGTTTTTCTGAACTTTTTCATAAATATCTTTCCTTTCTCAAAAACCAATACAATATAAAATAAAAAACTCCTGCCCCAAATAAATGGGACAGGAGATTATTTCCTGCGGTACCACCCAAATTGCGTAATAAATACGCCGCTCAAGCTGCAATGTACTAACATACACGCTCCGAATAACGCACGGTCTTGCGTCTCCCCTAACCGATATACGGCTCAGTTTGCCCTCATGAGTCCATTCACATCAATGTCCGCTGCCACGATCTCACCGCCTGCGGCTCTCTTAAAGTGACCTTTTGATGATACTACTCTCAATCAACGGTTTAAAATATTTTATAGTCAAATGATATCACTATAATCTGCTTTTGTCAAGGGGTATTTGAATTTATTTTTGTGGTTGTGGGTTAATTTTTTGTGAACAAGATGAGCTTGATTTATTTCCCCAAAGCGATATCCTTTATTACCTCGGAAGCAATTAGCAGTCCCGCAGCTGAGGGCACAAATGCATTCGACCCCGGAATATCACGGCGGACGGTGCATTTTCTTGCGGTTCCCGGAGGGCAGATGCAGTGGTTTCGGCAGGATATTTCCATATCTTCGATAGGTTTGATAGGCTTTTCCTCCGAATAGACCACCTTCACATTTTTTATTCCAAGCTTTCTCAGCTCATATCTCATGACCCTCGCAAGGGGACAGACCTTGGTCTCGTAAATATCCGCCACACGGAATGCGGAGGGGTCAAGCTTGTTGCCTGCGCCCATTGCGGATATCACGGGGACATTTGCGGCTTTTGCCCTTTTGATTATTTCAAGCTTTCCCGTTACCGTGTCGATGGCGTCGATAACATAGTCATATTCGGAAAAGTCGAACCGGTCTGCCGTTTCAGGCATATAAAAGCATTTGTAGGTGTTTACCTTTATATCGGGGCAAATATCGTGGATACGCTCCTCAGCGGCATCGACCTTGTATTTTCCAACGGTGCTGCGGAGGGCGTATATCTGGCGGTTAAGGTTTGTGAGGCATATCCTGTCGTCGTCGATAAGGTCAAGAGTGCCCACGCCGCTTCGTGCAAGGGCTTCAACGGCATATCCGCCCACGCCGCCGATGCCGAATACCGCTACTCTGCTGCCGCTTATGCGCTCCATTGCCTCTTTGCCGAAAAGAAGCTCCGTTCTTGAAAACTGATTAAGCATAATTTATATATCCTCTCCCAAATTTATGATACACTATCGTTCCTATATGAATTATATAGAATAATCATACAACTATTTGGGGCAAATCTCAATGAATGATGTGTGAAAATTAAAATGATACAAAAAAATTTGGAAAATGCGCAAGTTATCCTTGACTAACTGAAATTGATGTGATATTATGCAATTGGTAAGTGAGAGCTAACCGAGAATAAATCAAAAAAAGCAGACTCCTTTCAAATTCGCAGCGGAGAATATTCGCCCGCCCGCTTATATTCACCATTTTAAAAGCTGCGAATTGTCTGCTTGATAAATTATTTAGATTAGGAGATATTGCAATGAGCTACTTGGAAATTGAAAAGGTCATCGGAAGAGAAATTCTTGATTCAAGAGGAAATCCTACAGTTGAAGCTGAGGTGATTCTTGTTGACGGCACTGTCGGAAGAGGAACCGCTCCCAGCGGTGCTTCCACAGGCGAATTTGAGGCTCTTGAGCTTCGTGACGGTGACAAGTCCCGCTATCTCGGCAAGGGTGTTTCAAAGGCTGTTGAGAACATCAACACTGTTATCAACGACGTTGTTTCGGGTATGGACGCATCTGACATCTACGCAGTTGACAAGGCTATGATCGACGCTGACGGCACTAAGGACAAGTCAAAGCTCGGCGCAAATGCTATACTTGCTGTGTCCATTGCCTGCGCAAGAGCTGCCGCAACTGCTCTTGACATTCCTCTTTTCCGCTTCCTCGGCGGTATTTCGGGCAACCGTCTCCCCGTTCCCATGATGAACATTCTCAACGGCGGCGCACACGCTGCAAACACAGTTGACGTACAGGAATTTATGATCATGCCCGCAGGCGCTCCCAGCTTCAAGGAAGCTCTCAGAATGTGCGCAGAGGTATTCCACGCTCTCGCAGCACTTCTGAAGTCAAAGGGTCTTGCTACATCTGTAGGCGATGAGGGCGGCTTTGCTCCCAACCTTGCAAGCGATGAGGAGGCTATCGAGTACATACTTCAGGCTGTAAAGAACGCAGGCTACGAGCCCGGTAAGGACTTTATGATCGCTATGGACGCTGCTTCCAGTGAATGGAAGGGCAGCAGGAAGGGCGAGTACATTCTCCCCAAGGCAGGCACAAAGTTCACTTCCGAGGAGCTTATCGCTCACTGGAAGAAGCTTGTTGAGAAGTATCCTATCATCTCCATTGAGGACGCTCTCGATGAAGAGGACTGGGAGGGCTGGCAGAAGCTCACAAAGGAGCTTGGCGGCAAGGTACAGCTTGTTGGCGACGACCTTTTCGTTACCAATACCGAGCGTCTTAAGAAGGGCATCGAGCTTGGCTGCGGAAACTCTATCCTTATCAAGCTCAATCAGATCGGCTCTGTTTCCGAGACCCTCGAAGCTATCAAAATGGCTCACAAGGCAGGCTACACAGCAATTGCTTCTCACCGTTCAGGTGAAACTGCCGACACAACTATTGCAGACCTTGCAGTTGCTCTCAACACCTGCCAGATAAAGACAGGCGCACCCAGCCGCAGCGAGCGTGTTGCAAAGTACAATCAGCTTCTCCGCATTGAGGAGCAGCTTGGCGACAGCGCTGTATATCCCGGCTTTGGCGCATACAATGTAAAGAGATAAGCCCATTTCGGAAATTCTGTCCTTTGATCCTAAACACCATTAGAATTATGGAGAAGAAATCACCGCAAAATCTTGCATATATGGATTTTGCGGCGAGAGATTCCCATAATTCAATGAGTGTTTAGGATAAAGCTATAGTTGGAATGGTGAAAACCGTTCCGAAACGCCGTGCATCATTATGGTGTGCGGCGTTTTTTTGTTGACAAGCGGGGGATATGGGGGTAAAATAGAAATAGTGAAATGACCCGAAAGGAAGTTTTGATAAAATGAAGCCCGTGAGGAAAATCATTGATGACAGAAAAATAAGCGTTTATCCCTGTACCGCAGAGAATGCTCCTGTTGTTTATTCGCCGACGTATGCGGAGAACGGCAAGGCACTGCTTGACTGCTGCAAAACCCTTGGTTGTCCTGACTTTCACCTTGTGACCATATCGGAGCTGGACTGGAACGCAGATCTTTCACCTTGGGCAGCACCCTCTGTTGTTACCGATAATGACGGGTTTGCGGGGAATGCAGGGGAATTTACGGAATTTATTCGGGAAAGCGTTATCCCATATGCCGAAAGCATCACGGGAGCGCCCTCATACCGCATCATTGCAGGTTATTCAATGGCGGGGCTTTATGCGCTTTATGCTCCGTATATCACCGACATTTTCACAAAGTCGGTATGCGCTTCGGGTTCGGTGTGGTATGAGGGTTTTGTGGATTTTGCGGAAAAAAACAAATTTGTCCGCCGTCCCGACTGCATATATCTGTCCCTCGGAGATATGGAGAGCCGCACGAAAAATCCCGTGCTTTCTCAGACCGAGAGCTGTATGGACAGGCTGTATCACAGCTATTCGCAGTTCGGCATTCCCACGATTTTTGAAATGAATAAGGGAAATCATTACAAGAATGCTGTACTGCGGCTGGGAAAGGGAATTGCTTGGAGTCTTAGAAATTAATACGAAAAAAACGCTGCCCGAATTTTACGGACAGCGTTTTGTATTTGTTGGATCATTCGATTCCCTTTACGGTGTAATCCTTGTCCTCAACAGCCTTTTTGAGAACAGCGTCATCAATGGGTGATGAAAGCGTAACAACAGCTGTGCCCTTTTCGTGGCTCACATCGGCGGAAGCAACGCCGCTTACGGCTTCGAGAGCCTTCTTAACGGCAGCCTCGCAGTGACCGCACATCATACCTTCAATTTTCATAGTCTTAGTCATAGCATTTTTCTCCTTTTTGTGTTTGTGCTTGATTTTTTTATCTTTATCGGCATTGTGAATGTCGATAAAATTCAGTCTCAGAGCGTTTGTTACAACGCAGAAGCTTGAAAGGCTCATTGCCGCCGCCGCTATCATCGGGTTAAGGCTGATGTTAAAGGCGGGGATAAGAACGCCTGCCGCAACGGGGATTCCAATGGTATTGTAGATGAATGCCCAGAAAAGGTTCTGCTTGATATTTCTGAGAGATGCACGGCTGAGCCTTATTGCCGCAGGAACGTCTGCAAGCCTGCTCTTCATCAGTACTACATCGGCTGCATCTATGGCAACGTCAGTGCCCGCACCGATAGCGATTCCCACATCTGCACGGGTAAGGGCGGGAGCGTCATTTATTCCGTCGCCGACCATTGCAGTCCTGCCCTCGGCCGAGAGCTTTCTGATAACGCTTTCCTTGCCGTCGGGGAGCACCTCGGCTATTACCTCGTCAACTCCCGCAAGTGCACCTACAGCCTTTGCTGTACGCTCGTTGTCGCCTGTGAGCATAACTGTGCGTATGCCCATTTTCTTAAGCTCTTCGATAGCCTTGTGGCTGTCCTCCTTGATGACGTCCGCAACGGCGATAATGCCTGTGAGCTGTCCGTTTTCGGAGAAGAAAAGGGGAGTTTTGCCCTGCTCGGAAAGGGCTTTTGCCTTGTCGCTCATTTCCTCGGAAATATCGGCGTGAGAGTTTATGAATTTAAGATTTCCGCCGAAAATTTCCCTGTCATTATATTTTGCGGAAAGGCCGCTGCCTGTGTATGTCCTGAAATCCGTGACCTCGTAGGGAGTGATATTTTTCTCCTCTGCGGCGGTGACTATTGCTCCCGCAAGGGGGTGCTCGCTTTTTATCTCAGCGGAATATGCGGCTCTGAGCAGTTCATCGGCAGATGTGCCGCCTGCGGGAATAATGTCCGTTACCTTGGGCTTTCCCTCGGTGATAGTACCCGTTTTGTCAAGGGCAACCACCTCAACGCCTCCTGCCGCTTCAAGTGATGATGCGGTCTTGAAGAGAATGCCGTTCTTTGCGCCGACGCCGTTTCCCACCATTACCGCAACGGGGGTCGCAAGACCCAGTGCACAGGGGCAGCTGATAACGAGTACGGAAATTCCTCTTGCAAGGGCAAAGCCCACGGTCTGACCCGCAAGGAGCCATATCATGGCGGTTATCACGGCTATTGCAATAACCGTGGGTACGAATATGCCTGAGACCTTATCAGCGATCTTTGCGATAGGAGCCTTGGTTGCGGCGGCGTCGCTTACCATCTGAATGATGTGGGACAAAGCGGTGTCCTCGCCTACGCTCACAGCTTCGCACTTTAAGAAGCCCGACTGATTTATGGTCGCTGCGGAGACCTTGTCGCCAACAGCCTTGTCCACGGGAATGCTCTCGCCTGTGAGTGCGGATTCATTTACGGCACTTTCGCCCTCAATGACGATACCGTCCGCAGGGAAGCTTTCTCCGGGGCGGACAACGAAAATATCGCCCTTGTTCACGTTCTCGGCGGATATCTCTGTCTCAACGCCGTCACGGATAACAGATGCGGTCTTGGGGGCAAGCTTTATAAGGCTTTTCAGTGCATCTGTGGTCTTGCCCTTGGAGCGTGCCTCAAGCATTTTGCCCACGGTGATGAGGGTGAGTATCATTGCGGCGGATTCAAAGTAGAACCCGTGCATCAGGCTCATTACCCTGTCGCCGTCACCCTTGACCTGTGCGTCGGTCATTGCAAAAAGCGCATATATACTATAGATAAATGCGGCAGATGAACCCATTGCAACAAGTGAATCCATATTTGGTGCTCTGTTCCACAGCGCCTTGAAGCCGCTTATGAAGAATTTCTGATTTATCACCATTATGATGACCGTGAGCAGGAGCTGTGCAAGTCCCATTGCTACGTGATTTCCGTCAAAGAAAGAGGGGAGTGGCCAGCCCCACATCATATGTCCCATTGAAATGTACATCAGCACAAGGAGGAAGCCCACAGACCAAAAAAATCTCTGCTTTAAGAGGGGATAGTCCTTGTTTTCAAGCTCTGCCGCAGCTTCATCGGCAGATGTTTTCGATTTGTCCGCACCCTTGACAGATGCGCCGTAGCCTGCCGCTTCAACGGCGGCGATTACCTCTTCGGAGGCTGCTGTTCCCTCAACGCCCATAGAGTTCGTGAGCAGGCTCACCGAGCAGGAGGTGACCCCCGATACGGCGGAAACTGCCTTTTCAACTCTTGCGCTGCAGGCGGCGCAGCTCATTCCCGTAACGTTATACTGTTTCAAGATAGATTTCCTTTCATTTCATAAGCCTTTGGAGGGTGTCAAGAAGCTCGTCAATTACCTCGTCTTTGCCCTCTCTGATATCATTTGCCACGCAGGTGCGGATATGTGTACCCAGAAGCTCTTTGTTAAAAGAGTCAACGGCTGCCTTGACGGCGGCTGCCTGCACCATAATATCGGGACAGTAAGCATCTTTTTCCACCATACCCTTGATGCCCCGAATCTGCCCTTCGATACGGCTCAGGCGGTTCATAAGCCGCTTTTTTTCGTCATCGGTGCGGTCCTTTGACTGATGACATCGGCAGCAGTGTTCCATATTTATCAGTCCTTTCGTTTTGGTTATCTTATGCTAATATTATATACCCCCAAGGGGTATTTGTCAATGACAATACTGTGAATTATTTGTATATGACATTGCCGCTCACTTCAAATGCTCACATCATTATTATCAAATTATGCTCAATTATGTATTACTTGATGAAATTATAAAAAATTCTCTTGATTTTTGGCGAGAGATAATGTATAATCATTATATGCGATGTTCAGGCTTTTTCTGCATCGGCGAAAATTTGAAAGGAGTTTGTAACTAATATGATTTATTCTCATGAGGTTGAAACAATGTGTCCCGTTGCGCAGGGCGTTGCGCACGGTGCTGCTCCAATCCCCGAAGAAGCAAAGTGGGTAAAAGCTAAGGAAATCAAGGATATTTCCGGTTTCACACACGGTGTCGGCTGGTGTGCTCCCCAGCAGGGTACCTGCAAGCTTTCCCTCAATATCAAGGAAGGCATTATCCAGGAGGCTCTCGTTGAGACTATCGGATGTTCCGGTATGACTCATTCCGCAGCAATGGCTGCTGAGATCCTTCCCGGCAGAACTATCCTTGAGGCTCTCAACACCGACCTTGTTTGCGATGCTATCAACACCGCTATGAGAGAGCTCTTCCTCCAGATCGTTTACGGACGTTCTCAGTCCGCATTCTCTGAGGACGGTCTCGTTGTAGGTGCAGGACTTGAAGACCTCGGAAAGGGCCTCCGTTCACAGGTCGGCACAATGTACGGTACTCTCGCAAAGGGTCCTCGTTACCTTGAGATGACCGACGGTTATGTTACAGGTATTGCTCTTAACGCTGATAAGGAGATCATCGGCTACCAGTTCGTTAACTTCGGTAAGATGATGGACTTCATCAAGGCAGGCGACGATGCAAACACAGCATTTGAAAAGGCTAAGGGTCAGTATGGCCGTGTAGCTGACGCTGTTGAGATCATCGACCCCAGAAAGCAGTAATCACTGAAATATAATTGAGGAGGTTATAATAATGGCTTTATTTGAATCATATGAAAGAAGAGAAAAGCAGATTCTCGAGGTTCTTAAGAAGTACGGAATCAACTCTATTGAAGAATGTGCAGACATCTGCAAGGCTAAGGGCTTTGACCCCTACAAGATCACAGAGGGCATTCAGCCTATCTGCTTTGAGAACGCAAAGTGGGCTTACACTGTAGGCTGTGCAATCGCAATAAAGAAGGGCTGCACAAAGGCTTCCGAGGCTGCTGCAGCTATCGGTGAGGGCCTTCAGGCTTTCTGTATCCCCGGTTCTGTTGCTGACCAGAGAAAGGTTGGCCTCGGTCACGGAAACCTCGGCAAGATGCTCCTCGAGGAAGAGACAAAGTGCTTCGCATTCTTAGCAGGTCACGAGTCCTTCGCTGCTGCTGAGGGTGCTATCGGTATTGCTGAGAAGGCTAACAAGGTTCGTAAGGAACCCCTCCGTGTTATCCTTAACGGTCTCGGCAAGGACGCTGCTCAGATCATTGCTCGTATCAACGGCTTTACATATGTTGAGACTGAGATGGATTACTACACAGGCGAGGTCAAGGAAGTATTCCGCAAGGCTTATTCCGATGGTCTCAGAGCTAAGGTTAACTGCTACGGCGCTAACGACGTAACAGAGGGCGTTGCTATTATGTGGAAGGAAGGCGTTGACGTTTCCATCACCGGTAACTCCACCAACCCCACTCGTTTCCAGCACCCTGTTGCAGGTACATACAAGAAGGAGTGCATCGAAAAGGGCAAGAAGTACTTCTCTGTTGCTTCCGGCGGAGGAACAGGCCGTACACTTCACCCCGATAATATGGCTGCAGGTCCTGCTTCCTATGGTATGACCGATACAATGGGCCGTATGCACTCCGACGCTCAGTTCGCAGGTTCTTCTTCCGTTCCCGCTCACGTTGAGATGATGGGCCTTATCGGCATGGGCAACAACCCTATGGTTGGTGCTACTGTTGCTTGCGCTGTTGCGGTTGAAGAGGCTATGAAGGCTTGAGTCTAATGGCTTAAATACGTCGTTTGACGGATAAAATCGTTCTCTCTCCGATTTCGGTCGGGGAGAGATTTTTTTGTGCTTCAAGTACCTTTTTCATAAAAACCGACTGCCTGTGATACGCTTTTTTGCATCACAGGCAGTCGCTCTGTAATTTGACAAGTAAACTACAAAAAGTCAAAAAAGCGAAAAAAGCCGAGATAA
>CAMBJF010000054.1 GCA_945867875.1 uncultured Ruminococcus sp.
ACACACTGCATATCGTCGGCAGCGTCAGATGTGTATAAGAGACAGGCAGAAAAATTCTTTTCTGATATGAAAAATAAAAAAATCGCCTTTATCGGCGTGGGCGTGAGCCATACCGACCTGATAAAGCTTTTCTGCGCAAAGGGACTTGACGTTACCGTCTGCGACAAAAAGACCGAGGAGCAGATGAAGGAATATACCGAGCTTTCCGCAGCGGGAGCAAAATTCTCTCTCGGGGAGAGCTATCTCGACGGAATGGCAGAGGGAAAGTATGACGTTGTTTTCCGCACTCCCGGAATGTACTACTATAACGATGTCCTCACCTCCGCAAGATATCACGGAACTGCCGTTACATCTGAAATGGAAGTCTTTTTCGACCTTTGCCCCTGCCCCATTTATGCGGTGACAGGCTCTGACGGAAAGACCACCACCACCACTATCATCGCCGAGCTCCTTGCAGCCGAGGGCAAGACCGTACATAAGGGCGGAAACATCGGCAGGGCGCTTCTCCCCATTATCGAGGAGGTAAAGGAAGATGATGCCGCTGTTGTTGAGCTTTCAAGCTTCCAGCTCATCTCAATGAGACGCTCCCCCGATGTTGCGGCTATCACAAACATCACCCCCAATCATCTTAATGTCCACAAGGATATGCAGGAATACATTGACGCAAAGGCAAATCTCCTGCTTCATCAGAACGCTTTCGGCAAGGCTGTTCTCAGCGCCGACAACGAGACTGCAAAAAATCTTGCCCCTCTCGTAAGAGGACAGCTTGCATTTTTCAGCAGGCGTGAAAAGGTGGAGAACGGCGCATTTCTCCGTGAGGACGGAATGCTCTGCTACAATGATTACGGCACCGTCACTCCCGTTGTCCATATGAACGATATCAAGATACCCGGGCTTCACAATGTTGAAAACTACCTCACAGCCATTGCCGTAACGTGGGGAAAGGTTAAGCCCGAGACCGTTGTTAAAATTGCCCGTGAATTTGGCGGAGTTGAGCACAGAATTGAGCTTGTGAGAGAGCTTGACGGCGTTAAATACTACAATAACTCCATCGCCTCCAGCCCCACCCGTGTAATAGCCTGCCTGAACACCTTTGCACAGAAGCAGATAATGATAATGGGCGGCTCCGACAAGGGCATTTCCTTTGAGCCTATGGCTGACCTTGTGTGCGAAAAGGTAAAGCTCCTTATCCTTATGGGTCAGACCAAGGAAAAGATAAAGGCGGCAGTTATGGCATCACCTAAGTTTGCGGACAGCGGACTTGAAATAATCATCGTGAATGATATGGCGGAAGCCGTGAATACAGCGCACAGTCACGCAAAGAGCGGCGATATCGTGTCACTTTCCCCCGCCTGCGCAAGCTTTGATATGTACAGAATGTTCGAGGACAGGGGCAATCATTTCAAGAGCCTTGTAAATGCCCTTTGATGAAAGGAAAAGACAATGAACACAAAAGAGCTTACCGAGCTTATAATGCGCATAGCCGATTCGGAGGGCGTTTCGGGAGACGAAACTGCCACTGCAGAGCTGTGCAGAGATGAGCTTTTAAAATACACGGACGATGTTCAGATAAAAAACGGCAACGTTATCGCAAATTTCGGCAAAAGGAGAAAGAACAAGCCCCACGTTCTCCTTGACGCTCACCTTGACAGGGTGGGGCTTATCGTCACAAGCATAACCGAGGACGGCTTTGTCAAGGCTGACTGCATAGGCGGTCTTGACAGGAGAATTTTTCCTGCACAGAGAGTCGTTATCCACGGCGCTGAGGACGTATGCGGCGTTATCTGCACCCTGCCCCCTCACCTTAAAAAAGACAGCTCCGTTATGGATAAGGACAGCATTTACATTGACCCCATTCTCCGCAGAGGAGCGGTGAGGGAGAAAATTTCAATGGGCGACCTTATCTCCTTTGACAGCCCCTGCACCGAGCTTTTAAACGGCCGTATCTGCGGCGCAGGACTTGATGACCGCTGCGGCATTGCCACCATAATCAAGGCAGTCTCCGACCTTGGCGGACAGTATGACACTCTCCCGTTCTCATTCACCGTCCTTTTCTCAACACAGGAAGAGGTGGGCGAAAGGGGAGCCTGCATCGGTGCGTTCGACATCGACCCCGACATATCCATTGCCGTTGACGTAAGCTTTGCCCTCTGCGGCGGCGAAAAGCCAAGCAAGTGCGGCGAGCTTTCAAAGGGCTGTATGATAGGCACAGCCCCCTCTCTTGACAGGGAACTTTCCCGCTGGATAATAAAGCGTGCAAAGGAAAAGGATATCCCGTATCAGGTTGAGGTAATGAACGGTATGACGGGTACAAATGCGGACAGATTTTCCGTAAACAAGTGCGGTTCAAGAGCTGTTACACTTTCAATTCCCCTCAGATATATGCACACCCCCGCCGAGGTCATCGACGTGGCTGACTGCGAGCTTACAGCAGAGCTTATCACTGATTTTTTAAAGGCAGGTGACAACAGATGAGCGTTAAGGTGAACAAGGAACTGCTCCGAGACCTGCTTAAAAAGCTCTGCGAGCTGGACGGTGCATCGGGTCAGGAAAACAATATAATCAAGTTCATTTTCGATACTATCGGAGACAAGTGCCGGTGCCGTGTGACACCTCTCGGCTGCGTTATCGCTGAGTACAAGGGCGAAAACAGAGCCGCCTCAAAGCTTATGATATCCGCCCATATGGACGAAGTGGGGCTTATCGTTACGGGCATAAACGCCGACGGCACACTTAACATAAACTGCATCGGCGGCGTTGAGGCAGACGCTGTTATCGGCAGACAGGTACGCCTTGAAAACGGCATAATGGGCTCTGTAGGCTCCTGCGCCGTTCATAATATGACCGAGGAGCAGCGAAAGACTGCGCCGAAATTCGACAGCCTTTACATCGACATCGGCGCAAAGGACAGAGAAGATGCGGAAAAGTACGTATCTCTCGGAGATTATGCATATTTCACCTGCGGCTATGCGGCAAGGGACGGAGTTATCCGCTCCAAAGCCATTGATGACCGTGCAGGCTGTGCAATAATGCTTGCAATGATACTTGAAAACGCCCTGCCCTATGACTGCACATTTGCTTTTGAGACACAAGAGGAGATCGGGCTCAGAGGAGCAAGAACGGCTGCATTTGACATTGAACCCGATTTTGCCCTTGTCCTTGAAGCCACCACCGCCGCAGACGTGCCCCTTTCCGAGGGGGACAAGCGGTGCTGCATTCTGGGCGAAGGACCTGTTGTTTCCTATATGGACAGGAGCACTATCTACGACAGGGAGCTTTATAAGCTTTCCATACAGCTTGCCAAGGATATCGGCGTGAGACGGCAGACAAAGACTGTTGTTGCAGGCGGCAATGACAGCGGAGCTATCCACATAAGCCGTGGGGGAGTACGCACCTGTGCGGTGTCCGTTCCCTGCCGCTATCTGCACACACCCTGCTGCATGATAAACGAAGAGGATTATTTTGACAGCTATGCACTTAGCGCAGCAATGGCGGAAGAGATACTTTCGGGCAGGGTATGATACAGCTCATAACCGCCCCCGAAGAGCTTATACTTGACCAAAGCTATTACAGCGGCAGGATAAAGGCTGCCTGCGATGCATACGGCACGGGCTATGATTTTTGCAGGCTGTACCGCTCGGAAAACGGCAGCCTGCTTATCTACAATTCCTCCGCCGTCATAAGCGGCGAGTGGGACGATATGGGGGAGCTTTGCAGCTTTATTATGATAAATTCTCCCGAAACGGTGGAATGTCCTCCCGATATCGGAGAAAGGCTCGGACTTTACGGCTATACTGCATATCACAGAACGCTTTTTGAGAAAAAGGCATCACCGCCTGCGGAAAAGTACACCGAAACGGTGTCACTGATGAAAATGTATGATATCGTCAGGGCGGCTTTCGGGGTATCCGAATTTGACCTGTGGTATGCTGATATGTCCCATAGGATACGCCACGGCGTTTCACAGGCGTTTATGTGTGATAACGTTTCCTGCGCCTGCATCGACTTTGTTTACGGGGGATACGGATATATTTCCCAGGTTGCCGTCAGCCCCGAGCAGAGGGAAAATGGCTATGGCAGGAAAATCACCGATATGGTTTCGGGAGAGCTTGCGGGAATGGGAGCAGTGTCCCGCCTGTGGGCATATGATGACGTATATGACTTTTACCGCAGGCTTGGCTTTGAGCCTGCGGGATATGATAACATCTACAAGAGATAAAAGGAGATTTTATAAATGGCAGAAATTTTTGACCCAAAGCCTGTTGTACAGAAGGGCTTTGAAATCGAGGAAAGAATACTTAAAGCGGCTGCAAAGGCTGAGGAAGCCTGCGAGGGCGCATTCAAGGAGATAGACAGGGTCGCAAGACACAATGGCGAAAAGGTGCTCAAAGCATTCATCGACAACAAGGTAAGCGATGTATGTATGAAAGGCAGTGCAGGCTACGGCTATGATGACCTGGGACGTGACACTCTTGACAAGGTGTTTGCACAGTCTGTCGGAGCGGAGGACGCACTTGTCCGCCACAGCATAGTTTCAGGCACTCACGCCCTTACCATAGCCCTTTTCGGCGTTCTCAGAAAGGGTGACAGAATGGTTTCCCTCACAGGCAGACCATACGACACACTTGAAGAGGTCATCGGTCTCAGAGGAAGCGGAAACGGCTCTCTTGCAGACTATGGCGTGGAATATGAGCAGGTTGACCTGACCCCCGACGGCAAGCCCAATGTTGCGGAGATATTCCAGAAGGTAAAGGGCGCAAAGCTTGCGTATATCCAGCGTTCAAGGGGCTATTCCCTCCGGCCCTCTCTCACCGTTGACGGCATTGCCGAGATAGTCAAGGCGGCAAAGGGCGCAAACCCCGACATTATCGTTATGGTGGATAACTGCTACGGTGAATTTGTTGAAAAAACCGAACCCATTTCCGCAGGAGCTGACCTTATCGTGGGCTCCCTTATCAAGAACCCCGGCGGCGGAATTGCGGAAACAGGCGGATATATCGCAGGAACAAAGAAGCTTGTTGAGCAGGTGTCCTATCGTCTTACCTGCCCCGGAGTGGGCAGAGAGGCAGGCTGCTCCCTTGACCAGAACAAGAGAATGTATCAGGGGCTTTTCTATGCTCCCGAAGTGGTGGCGAATGCCCTCAAGACCGCAACATTCACAAGTGCCGTTATGACACAGCTTGGCTATCAGTGCTTCCCTGCACCCGATGAGAAGAGGGGCGATATAATCACCGCCGTGCTTATGAAAAATGAGCAGAACCTTATTGCATTCTGCAAGGGCATTCAGAAGGGCTCTCCCGTTGACAGCTTTGTTTCACCCGAGCCTTGGGATATGCCCGGATATGACAGTCAGGTAATTATGGCGGCAGGAGCATTCAATAACGGCGCATCTATCGAGCTTTCAGCCGATGCCCCCCTCAGAGAACCCTATGCTGCATATGTTCAGGGCGGACTTACATACGCCACGGGCAGAATGGGCGTGCTCTGTGCATTGCAGGAAATGTTTGAGAAAAGGTGTCTGAAACTGTTCTGATAAAGGTCGAGAAGTTTATGCAGAGAAAGGAAGTAAAAAATGTCAAAACGCTACGAAAGACTTATGAAATGCTACGAAAGCTTTAAGGCAAAGGTAGACTTCACCCCGAAAATAGCCCTTATCCTCGGCTCAGGTCTCGGCGACTATGCTGACGGCATCGACATAAAGGCAACGCTTGATTACAAGGACATCGAGGGCTTTCCTGTGTCCACCGCCCCCGGTCATAAGGGACGCTTCGTTTTCGGCTATGTGGGCGATGTCCCCGTTGTGATAATGCAGGGACGTGTCCATTATTACGAGGGCTATCCTATGGAGGACGTGGTGCTCCCCGTAAGGCTTATGAAGCTTATGGGAGCGGAGGTGCTCTTTGTGACAAACGCCGCAGGAGGTGTAAACTGGCACTTTGAGTGCGGCGACTTTATGCTCATAAACGACCAGATATGTATGGCTCCCTCACCCCTCATCGGTGAAAATCTTGACGAACTTGGCCCCCGTTTCCCCGATATGAGCGAAATTTACAGCAAAAAGCTCCGTGATATCGTGAAAAAATCTGCCCGTGACCTTGATATCCCCCTCAGGGAGGGCGTTTACATTCAGCTTACAGGCCCAAACTACGAGTCCCCCTCGGAAGTCAGAATGGTGAGAACTCTCGGTGCAGATGCTGTGGGAATGTCCACCGCCTGCGAAGCCATTGCCGCAAATCATATGGGTATGAAAACCGTGGGAATTTCCTGCATCTCAAACCTTGCCTGCGGCGTATCCAACCGCCCTCTTTCCCACGCAGAGGTACAGGTGACTGCCGACAGGGTAGCTCCCCTTTTCAAAAAGCTCATCACCGCATCGGTGCAGAACATCGCAAAGGAGCTGTAATGGCATGATACGTGAAGCAGTATATGATGACCTTGACGGGTTATTGGAGCTTTATACCCATCTTCACGGCAATCCCATTCCCGAAAAGAGCGAAAGCCTTGCAAAGCTGTGGGACGGCATTATGGCGGATAAGTCACATCACATCATCGTTGCGGAGGAGGACGGGAAAATAGTCTCTTCCTGCGTGTGCGTCATTATCCCCAATCTCACCCACGGTCAGCAGCCGTATGCATTTGTGGAAAATGTGGTCACTCACCCCGACTGCCGCAAAAAGGGGCTTGCCACTGCCTGCCTTGAATATGCGGGAAAAATTGCGGAAGAGGCGGACTGCTACAAAATAATGCTCCTCACAGGCTCAAAGGAGGAAAGCACTCTCCGCTTTTACGAGCGTGCAGGCTTTAACCGCAATGACAAGACCGCTTTTATCAGGTGGCTATGATACTAATAACCAATAAAACTGTAGACAAAAAATCTTCGCATAATCCATATATGCAAGATTATGCTCGATTTTTTGTACAGTTTTTAATTGGTTCTTAGTATGAGATACATATGACATTATGTAAAGTATTTCCTTTTTTAACACCGCCGTTTTGTGCAAAAGCTGAATTTTATATCCAAAAGCTGTTTTTTGCATAAATGCTATTGCAATATGTGAAAACGGGTGGTATAATATAATTGTATTGTATCCGAAGTTGTATTGTATCCCGAAAGGGAATGATAACAAGGAGGATCTTTTTATGAGGGAAAAAACAAGAGCACTTGTGGGAACAGGAATTCTTACAGCTATAGTTGCCGTTTTACAGGCACTTTCCGTAGGGATCAAGTTCGGCCCTTTCAGCGTAACGTTTGTACTTATTCCAATAGTAGTCGGTGCGGCACTGTACGGATATAAGTCGGGTGCGTGGCTGGGCTTTGTTTTCGGAGCAGTTGTACTCTTCACCGATGCCGCTGCTTTTATGGCAATAAATGTTCCCGGAACTATCATCACCTGCCTTTCCAAGGGAATCTTGGCAGGACTTGGCGCAGGACTGGTCTATAAGCTCCTTGAGGGCAAGAACCGTACCGCCGCCGTTATCGCCGCCGCTGTGGTATGCCCCATTATCAATACGGGCGTGTTCCTTCTCGGCTGCTCTGTATTCTTTATGAACACCATTTCTCAGTGGGCAGAGGGCGCAGGCTTTGCATCTGCGGGCGCTTACCTTATCTTCGGAATGGTGGGACTGAACTTTGTTGTTGAGTCCGTTACAAACATTCTTCTCAGCTCTGTTATCGTAAAGATACTTAACGTTGTGAAGAAGCCCGCGGCAGCAATGTAAGCCGCAATGGCTGTAGTATAAGCTGTATAAGCCGCAAAATAGGGGAGAAGCTGTATGGCTCTCCACCGGATGAACTGTAAAATCAAAATGTGATACAATACATATCGACGTAAAGCCGCAGATGACTTTCTGCGGCTTTACGCTGATTTTTTTGATTTTTGTCATTTAGTATATTTTGTCAAATGTTTTTGAATTTTGCAGAAATATTCATAAAGAATAATGGCAAAAGCAGTTGACTGTTGTCCCTCGGATATACTATAATTAATACTGATGAAGTACGCATTTTAATAATGATTACATAAATGGATGTGAATTAAGTTGAGCAACAAGAAGAAAAATAAGCATTCCGGTGCTCCCAAGCCCCAGAATGCCAAGAAACCCGACATCACCCCCGAAGAGGAGAAAAATATCCCCGTCCAGAGCCTCAGCGAGATGATGGCATTTTCCGATGAAGCCGAGGAAGAGCCTGAAACAAAGGATATAATCGTTCCCAAGCCATCGGCTGACAATGCTCCCAAGGCAGAAGAGAAATCTGCGCCTAAAACAGAGGACAAGCCTGCCCCCAAATCAGAGGCAAAGCCCGCACCTAAAGCAGAGGATAAGCCTGTTACTAAGACTGAGGAAAAAGCAGCTTCCAAGGCGGAGGACAAGCCTGCCCCAAAGTCAGAAGAAAAGCCCGCTCCCAAAACTGAGGAAAAAACTGCTCCTAAGGCAGATGAGGACGCACTTTCAAGCGGACCAATGATATCCGCAGCAGAAGCACAGCGAAGAGCTGTTGCGGAGGACGCACTTGACCGTGACCTTGCGGCGGCGAGAAAGAAAAAGCTCCAGGAAGAGGCATACAACAAGCGTCAGCGTGAGATCGAGATGCAGAAAGAAGCCGAGCGCCTCAGCCGTGCCGAGCAGGCAAAGCAGCGTCAGGACAATGTTCAGGAAATGGCGAAAAAGCGTGCGGAACTTAAAGCCGCCCAAGAAGCCATTGCCGCCTCCGAAGCAAAGGCAGCCGCAAATACAGCTGCCGCAGCCGCTCAGAAAAACAAGTCCAACAAGCGATTCAACCGTGCTATCCTTTCAATGAAAGCGGGCAAGGCTGTACTTGTGGCTGTTATACTTATTATCCTTGCCTACACAGGTGCATTTATCTTTGTGGGCGCAAAGAATGACGAGTTTTACACCGAGCTTGAAAGCAAGCTGAGCAGCCGCAGCCGGATAGTTGCGAATGAAGAAAACGATTATACAGTTCCCGCTGTCAGCCCTCTTTCTGCCGATGAAAAGAGCGCACAGGGTCTGTATGATTTCCTTGCGGACTCCGATCAGGACGGCCTTTCCGATAATTACGAGCTTACCGTTTCAAAGACAGACCCTCTCAATGCCGACTGCGATGGAGACGGCGTGCTTGACGGAAGAGAGCTGAGAGCGGGTCTTGACCCGAGCAACCCCGTTTCCGACGGCACAACTCCCGACGGCGAGGTCATAAAGGACATCACCGTTACCGAAAATAACGTTACCGCCGAGATAACAGGCATTCCCAACACTGCATACACATCTCTCTCAAAGCTTGCAAACAACAGTATCCAGGGAACTCCCGGACTTGTGGGATATGCATATGAGTTCTATTCCGACAAGAATTTCGACAGCTGCAAGCTCACATTCCACTATGATGACAAGGATATCACCGAGGGCGGCGTTACCGAAGCGGCACTTTCCGTATATCGCTTTGATTCCGAAAAGCTTGTTTTTGAAAAGCTTGCAAGCACCCTTGACGCAAATGGCAACACCGTAAGCGCAGAGATAACCGAAAACGGCGTATATGCAGTCTGTGACGCTTCCGTTCTTATGCAGAAGGGCAGCACAAACATCTTCTTCCTCATTGATAATTCAGGCTCTATGTACCCCGAGGAGCTGTGCGCAAATTCCGAGGAGAATGACGTTGAGTTCAAGCGCCTTGACTTTGCAGTAAATCTTATAGATATGCTTGGAGCCGATGCAAATTACGGCGCAGGCGAATTTTCGGGCGGCTATGCTCAGATAACACCCATTTCATCTGACAGCGGCACCGTCAAGCAGAAAATATCCGATATCAGAAACAAAAAGCAGGTGTTCTCGGGAACTGAGATAGCAGGAGCTATAAAGAGCGCAGTCAGCGAGTTCGGCAGCGTCCGCCCCAGCGACAAAAACTACATAATCCTGCTCACTGACGGTATGCCCTCAAATTACAATCAGGCTGCCGAGCAGGAGGCTGTTGAGCTTGCAAGGAAAAACGGAATTACCGTTTTCACCATTGGTCTCGGCAAGGAAATTGACACTGAGTATCTTTTCAATATTGCCGAGGACACAAACGGTCAGTTTTTCCAAGCGTCAAATGCAGACGCTCTTGAAAATATCTACGAGAAAATTCAGAGCTTTATGTCCTACAATCAGATAACAATTGAGGAGGACAGCGGCAAAAAGGGCTATGTCATTGCCGATTCGGGCTTCAACGTTCTCAAAGACGGCATTGGCTACAGCAACTTCCGCTCCGACTTTGCTCCCAACGGCACCGACAAGGGCATTGCGGGACTTATCAGAGCCTACTACACAGGCGAGCTGAAGCTTTCCGAAAGCGGCTTTACCACTATCGACGGCAAATCCGTTGACGGCTATGACATCAGCAAGGTGCCCAGCTTTACCGATAACAAGACCGACCTTTCCGCCGTTAAAATGGATATCCTCGATTCCTACAACGAGTACCTCACCCTCCCCGACAAGTGGGATTTCCGCCACATCAGAAACGGACTTCTGGGTTACAGCGACGACACAAGAGACTACATAGACAGCCATATGATGAAGGTCATCACATCTGACTACAGCTTTGATGTACCCAAGTCCGACGGCTTCACCGAGTTCCTCCGCACTATCACATTCAGCAAGCTCAAAGGCTTCAGCACATACGAATGCGTGCTTATCGACAGCTCCGTGTGTCAGGGCGATGACCTGTCGATTATGAATATGCTCAAATGGTTCGAGGCATATCCTAAGTCCGGTAAGTGCGATGTTTACGATTTCGGCTACGAGGGCGACATAGCCTTTGACTGCCTTATAAATGAGCTTACCACAGGAAGCCCTGCGGTCATCGTTTACGGCGGCACTGCAATGAATGCCGTCCGTATCGCCCGTGATGCGGAGGACCCCAACAGGTTCGTTATCGACGCATACGACAGCAATTCCCCCGAGAGGAGCACAAGGATAAATCTCCTCAGGACGCCCATATATGACGGCAATGCAGCACCTGCATATCAGTACACCGCTTCAAGAGGAAGCGAGCCTGAGTCACTTCAGATAATCGTTTCCAAGTAACATTATTGATATCCCGTGATGAATTTCACGGGATATTTTTGTGCAGTATGATAACAGCAGGGCGATAAATAGGCATAAAATTAAATAAATCGACGGAAGTAAAATAATTATATAGACAGTTCGGGCGAAATATGGTATAATGTAAGGTATCTATGAAAAGCGAAAGGATTGGTCAAAACAAAATGACAAAGCTTAATATAAAGAAGATCGCAGCTCTCGGCTGTGCTGCCGCTATGCTTGGCTCTCTCACAGCCTGCGGCGAAAAAACCACCTGGGGAGCTGTTATTGACGGTGTGCAGATACCTGCGGGCGTGTTCATCTATTACCTCGACACCGCAAATTATGAGGCTCAGCAGAAGCTGGGTGAGCAGACCGATACATCTGCCGACCTTAGCCCCGAGGGTGCTGCCGCTCAGTCCTCCGAGACCGTAACACTGCCCCTCTACTCCTCTCAGATAGACGGCGTTGATTCCAAGCAGTGGATATATGACAGAGCCACCGAGCTTATGCAGGAATATGCCGCTGTTGAAGCCAAGTTTGACGAATACGGTCTTACCCTCACCGATGACGACAAGCAGTCCGCACAGGTTTATCTCGATCAGATTTGGGACTATGCAGGCGATTACTACACCTCAATGGGTGTGAGCGAAAATTCCTACAAGTCTGTCTTCCTCAACTCCTCCAAGCGTCAGAAGCTTTTCGAAACTATCTACTCCGAGGGCGGCGAGAAAGCCGTTTCCGATGACGAGATAAAGACATATCTTGATGAAAACTATGCTCTTATCAATTACATTGATGTTGAGCTTAAGGACGGCGAGGGCAATCTCCTCAAGTCCGAAGGCAAAGCGGAGCGTATGGATATGCTCAACAGCTATATGGAGCGCTACAACAACGGCGAGGATTTCGACGAGCTTAACGCCGAGTATGTGACATATTATGAAAATCTGAAAAAGGCTGCCGAGGAAGCTGCCGCTGCCGAAGAAGCAGCCAATGCAGAAACAGCCGATGATACAGCAGAAACCACAGCAGAGGTTTCACAGTCTCCCGCAGAAGCCGCACTTCCCTCCGATGACGAAGAAGTGACCGATGAGACTTCCGAGACCGAAGTTCCCGCAGAGACAGAAGCATCTGAGGAGACAACAGCTCCCGATGAAGCCGTTTCCGAGACCGAGACATCAGCCGCTGAAACCACCGCCGCAGACGCTCAGACAACACAGGTCGGCACTGTAGAATCAAATATGACCGTTATCGAAAAGGCAGACCGCACCGTTCCCTGCGCAGACGTTGCCAACAAGGTCTTTGACGAGATGAACAAGGGCGATGTTCAGATAATCGAGACAGCTGACGGCGAGCACTATTACCTCGTTGTAAAGCTCGATATCCTTGAAGATGACGAGTATTTCACAACTGCAAGAGCAT